>JAWKTX010000013.1 GCA_041398825.1 Planctomycetaceae bacterium
GACGCAAACGCCGTTAATCCCGAAGCAAATGATGACCTTTCCCTCTCGACGACGCAGCAACAGGCAGGTCTCGTCAATGAAACATTGACCACAGTTTGGGATATCTCTTTCGCAGAGATTCTTGATCTTCATCGAATGGTTCGCCGATTGGGTTAGGGTCGCCCGGTCCGTCAGTCGTGTTGGGAAAGTCATCAAGCTCGGATTCCTCTTTCCCAAGTGACTCTGCCCAGGCAAACATGGCGGGGTTGAGAAACGACAATCCGCTGGACCGAACTTTCTTTGCCGGCGGGTCAATCGCCGACGCGAGCGACTCCGGATTGTTCAGGGCCTTCGCGTAGATGCTCTGTCCCTGAGCAACCAGCCAGTGACGGAAGTCAAGAAATCCGTCATCTGAACATCCGTCGCAGATCACGAAGGCAGCTCCCCACAGATCCCATCTGTATGCTCGACAAACGAAGTGCTGAAACCAGTGGTCGAATTCGACAATCTGCTCCGCAGAAAGGCGAACGAGCGCTTTCCGCAGCGATAATTCCTGCCGTTGTACTTGCCCCTTTGCCACATCATGGCTGGCCTGGATCAATGACCAAAATTGTTCTTCTGTCATCGAGGTGTGTTCCGAAAAGCTGCTGCCTCAAATGTGGCTTCGTCGACATGGTTGATCAGTCTCGGTATCATACCAAAGCCTGTGGCGATTGAGGTGCATGATGTCACACGTTCGATATACAAACATCGTCGGCAAGGTGATCGACCATCCCGACGAAACGCAGATGCGACATGACTTGTCGGAGGTCCCGTGGCGGCAATGGTATCGCTGTCTGCAGGGAGCCGCGATGCTGGAAGTTGTATCTGATGAGAACGATCCGCATTCAGTCCGCCCGGGAAAAACGTCGCCACAACCTGTCCTCATTGTTGCTCAGCCAAATGCCGACGAATTCCTGTTGTCATGGCTGGAAGACAGACGCGAATGGGTTCCGTGGAATGGCGGAACATGTGAAGCGTTTTCCACTTACTTTTCAGGAGGCAATGAACATCGAATCCCCGACGACTGTCTGGTTGATTCGGAGACGGCACTCAGGGTAATGTTGCACTTCGTAACACAGCAGACTCGCGACAATTCTGTTACCTGGACACGGCTCGATGAACTTCCGGTCGAAGCGGATTTCTGGGAACCGATGTAGATTCTGATCGCAAAACATGCGTGCAATGTGCGTTCATCTTTTTGTCGCTGGATTCGTAAGAATTCGGGCACTGCGGTGGCGCTTCCAGTAGTCTCACGACCTCTGCTACGAACTCATTTTCCCTAAAAGGCAGCTCCACGGCGGGAAGCCCTGGACTTGTCAGGACGCACGGTTCGCATGACGAATTACCTCCGTCGATATCTCAACGGTGAATGGCAGGCTGTTTGGCGAGAGCTGATATGCGCCGGGCCGGTCGCACTTCAACCCCCACCGATTGGCGTTAACAGCCTGTTGCTGCGACTCTACTGCAGGCCGTTCACAAGGGTCTTGGTATGACCAATTGACGAATGAGAACGGTTCGCTTCGTTGTTCTCACTGCTACCTGTCATAGGAATGATGGATCTGCAGCTTCGTTTCGGGCAAAAACATGGAACCCGCAGGTCGGGCATTTCCAGCCTCCGGAGTCAAGCGCACGCACCCTGACGTGCGATGGCCGGGACCGGATTCCTGAATCGTTGTGATTGGTGAACGTTACCCGCAAGCATTCATCTCCGGTGATTGAATGGATTTACGGTTGAGAATGGCCGTGAAGGTTCGCAGTAAGTCTGCATGGCAGCGACAGAGACGAACTCCTTTTCAGGATAACGCAAAGCAGTGAGCCTGCCGCCGAAGACGCAGCCCGTGTCGATGTTGACCGTCCGGTTGAGCCACTCGGGTTCGGGAACAGGAGTATGGCCGTAGACAACCATTGCCGATCCACGGTATTCCGCAGCCCAGTTGAGCCGAATTGGCATTCCGAACTCGTCGGTCTCTCCCGTGGTGTCTCCATAAAGGGCGAACCCCCGGACCTTGCCCGAACTTCGGCCCTGATACGCTTCCTTCATTCCAGCATGAGCGACAACCAGCTTGCCATCGTCGAGGACGTAGTGGCTCACGAGGCCGTCGAGAAACTCGGCCAAGTCTTTGCAGAAGGGTTCACGAATGTCGTCGGGAAGGGCTTCGATCTCGCTCCATGACTCGGCCAGACCGTGCGTCATCTGCGGATTCTTTCCACGCAGCTTTCGCAGCAATTTCATGTCGTGATTACCGGGGACGCAAATCCCTGTTCCATGTTCCACCATCTTGCGGACAATTCGCAACGTATCGAGAACTCTTGGACCTCGATCCACCAAATCACCAACGAACACCGCCTTGCGGCCTTCCGGGTGCCTGAATGTAGTGGACGAGGCCACGAGTCCGCCAGTTCCCATCGACAACCGTAAATCGCAGGGACTCGTCGCCTCGTCCACTACAGGTCGATAGCCAAGCTCGTGCAACAAGCCTTCAAGCTCGTCACAACAACCGTGAATGTCGCCGATGATGTCAAACGGACCATGCTCGTCCCGTCTGTCGTTCCAAAGCGGGACTCGTTCGATGTTCGCCGATGTGATCTCTTCGACGGAATCCATCACGAAGATGTGTCGGAATCCTTCTTGTTCCAGAGCCTTGATCGAGAATTGATTCTGTGACGATTGTTGTTGCACGACATGCGAGCCGAACTTGCGATCATGCTGATTCTGATTGCGTTCGTGACAAGCCTTTTCCGTGGGATTCAGAACGATAGCCACAGGCAGGCAGTGATACTGTTTCGCCAACCGTACCAACGGCCTGCGTGCTTCCGGCTGAACATTGGTGGCGTCAACGACCGTCAGGTGCCCCCGAGCGAGCCGTTTTGCCGCAACAAAGTGCAGCACTTCAAAGGCGTCGTTCGTCGCTGCCTGATCGTTCTCGCCGTCACTGACGAGTCCACGGCAATAATCCGACGACAGTACCTCAGTCGGCAGGAAGTGCCTGCGTGCAAATGTGCTCTTCCCCGACCCGCTTGGGCCGATGAGAACGACAAGTGAGAGTTTTGGGATTTTGATGTCAATTACGTCTTTTGCTCCCAGAGTTGTTGCCATCCGGGAAAGGCTGCGGCCCAGACTTCTGCCTGTTCTCTGGTCTTGATCCAGCATCGTCGATCATTCCTGATACGCTCGATGACCTTTGGGTGATAGATCATCTTGACTCGAAATGTTTCGACATACTTAACATGAACAACAGAGGTGATGAGTCTTCGTGCCCTGCGATGTAATCCTATGCAAATCAACCCATCACAGGTGCCAGTATAACAACCAGCAATGTACACCTTCGCCCCGCCTCGAAACTGGCGAGTACCGATCTTTATTTCTTTGCCACCGGGACCGAATGGACGCTCTCGCTTGATGTTTGCAACGATGCACCAAATACCGTCGTTGTTACGATCCGTTGTTTCCGTCATCGCAGTCACCTCAATCGAAGCCGAATTAACAGATCGTTCAATGCCGTTGCACCACTCGGCTGTTCTGGGAGGCGGCTCTGCTCAAAGGCTTCCTCAAGCTCAGTCCGCAATCGTTCGTATTCCCGTTCGTGAAATGCAAGGTCGGCCTGATCGAGCGTGCCTTTCTCCGTGCCGCTGATCTTTCGCTCAATCAACTCGGGCAAGTAGGGCAGCTTGAACGTCTCATTCAGATGGACCAGATTCGCTTCGATTTCGCCGGTTCGCATCAGGTGAATTCCCGTCAGCAGAACTCGGTAAACATACAGCAGCGGTTTGACCCGAGGCGGACCGGCACTGTCAGGGGGACACTCCTTCTGAAACAACTTCCACTGCGTTGAGGCGAATCCGAGGTAGTGGTGAGCGTGATGCTTTGTGAGGCAACTCGGGGCGATGGCCTTGATTTCTTCGTGTTCCGGGGTGGTATGGACGATGAGCGGTGAAAGCACCTGCTCCATCCACATAGCCATTTTTCCTGAGCAGTGATACTGGCCGAAGGATTTCCTGGCGTCGTGCGTGACGAGATCAATCTCCAGGCCATCGTGGATGCCCGACTTTGCAATTGTATCGGAGCCGGTTTCCAACCCAGTGATTTCCTCAAGCGGCAACAGATGCGCTCCCCGCAGGTCAGAATCCGAATCCGGCGACGGGAAAGCCGTACAGGTGGGCTCGATCGTGGCGAACAGCAGTGGGTACGGATGGTCGTCGATGTGCTTTTGTAGCCGTGGATCGAATGTCATGAGTGTTGTCCGGTATCGTGATTGACGGGCCTGAACTCGTGAATGACGAAATCGTGCCGACGATGTTGTCGGTTGAATTCCTCCAGTTCCTCTGCCGGAATCCAGTATTCACGAAGTCTCTTCCGCCGGCTTCGTGGATTTCATGTCGGTCGAGATAGTCCTGCAGAAAATCAGAGCGAAGGACATATCCGACGTGGTTGAGAGTTCGATCTTTGGTGTTCCAGTCACGAGCGATGAAAATGGCGTACTCTTCAGTGACCACTGGATAGAAAATTGGCTGCCATTCCAGCCCGGCGGAAATCGCTTCCAGCCCGACGCTTCGATCAAGTCGAGTTCAGCCTGACCAACAGGTCGAAATAGTGTTGCGATCTGTCTGGTCAGCGGGGAACACTCCCGAGCTCCGTGTTATCGAGCCTTGATGAGACAGGTGAAGCCTAAGTGGTCTGTGAGCCTGTGTGGTCTGTAGAGACCGTGTGAGTCTTGTGTGGGACTTTGCAGTTTGTTTAGTCTGTGGGGTTTGTGGAACGGGTGGCACAGACATTCCTGTCTGTGTCAGCCATCAATCCGGCCCGGAATAAAACGCCGGGTAATGATCGACATGCTTAACGAGTTCTGCCTTGACGGGGTTATCTGCCATGTAATTCAGTTTTTCTTCAAACTCCGGGCCTCGTCACGAACGATTCGGTCCCATGATTCATCCTGCCAGATTGTGCCAGTCCGCCTTTGCGATGCTGATTGATCAGACGAGCAGAGACGCCTTTGATCCCCTTCATGACCCGGGACAGGGAATGTCCGGTATGAGGCCGCAACAGTAAATGCATGGTCAGGCATGATATAGCTGCAGCCAGCAGGTAGAATTGTTTGTCGCCGGCCTTGATGTGATCCAGCACAATCATTCGTTCCTGCTCGGTCAATGTGCCAGCCGCCAGCCGAAAAGTGACAAAGTAGCAGCTGCCTTCCATTGTCCATTGAGGCAGGTTTCGCCGCCGTTTTTCCAGGACGGGTTCAGGGGATGACACAGACAGGAATGTCTGTGCTACTGGTACTTTATTGCTGCCAGTTGGTTGAGCAATCTCAGGTGGCTCAGACATTCTTGTCTGAGCTGCACTCCGCCTTGCCTTGATGAGAAAAGCATTCACCTTCTCGTAGTCAGGCCGTTCCGGCAGTCTCGTCTGTTCCAGGGCTCTTTCGAACTCAGCATGGAGAGCAAGTCGCCATTTCTCGGTTTCCTCCCACGGCACCTCGCCCTTCTTGATCGCCAGCAGTTGCTCACGATGTTCGTCCACTCGTACCGGAACAAAGCCCTCTCGAAGCACGGTGATGCCCGAGATGAGCAACCGAATCAGGTGCATGACGTGTTTCCACTTGACCTGCCCCTGATTGCGGATGTCAGACTGCATCTTTTTGAACTGCGATATGACGTAGCCGTTGTAGGTCTGGTACACGAGCCGAGAGAGAAACATTTCGCGCATGTTGAGCAACTCTTCAGCCAACGGTGTCGCTTTTTCGATCAACGGCGAGTAGAGACACTCCAGCACGTTTGGGTTCGCCTTGAGTGCCAGGACGAGAAACTTCTGAAGCTCCCAGTACGACTCCTGAGTCTCATGGCATTCCAGTTGTTCAGGGACACCGTACAGCGACCAATGTAGTTCGGCTGGCGGGAGGTAACAGCCACGACGGTCGATGTCTGACTCGCTGTCGGCCAATCCGTATGCCTGTGAACCAATCACACACTGAAAGATCACGTTTTCAAAGAGATCGTGGCGACGAAGAATGACGCCGCTTTCTCCAATGTCTCCTTCTTTGAACTTGGCGAGGGTCGTGAGATCACCGGACTTCAAAGCTTCTTCGACTCCATCCGGAAAACGAACTCGATAGGAATGTTCGAGATCAGACGGTGATTTCACAACGACGCCGACTGCGCCTCGAGGATGCAGCGTGCGACCATTCTGGCCGAAAACATCCTTCAGCGTTACGACCTGCGTGCCAACTGCGAAAATCAGGTTGGGATGATGACGTACTCGTTTAGTCATTGACTCGCGTCCTTCGAAGTCGAGAAACTCCCACTCAAATGCGTTCCCAAAAATTCTGAGGTATGGTACGCCAAACCGGACTCGGGTGATCTCATCAGGCGAGATCGTAACTGGGCCTTTCTCCCATCGGCTGAGGACATCAGGATGCTCGAATTCTGAGTTAGCGTTAAGCTAAATGGCTGCAGGAACGGCTAGTAGCTCTCCCTGCCAAATCGTCACGGCTTGTCCACCGAGAACGACACGATCACCGGAGGTACGCACCTGAACCACGCCTCCACGGGCGGAGGCCTGAAAAGCCATCATTTCTGTCTTCCCCAGTACCTGAGCCCAGTACGGTGCCAGACAGCAATGGGCCGAGCCAGTGACGGGGTCTTCGTCGATTCCGACGGCGGGAGCAAAGAAGCGAGATATGAAATCGAAAGAAGGATCATTGGATCGGCTCGTGACAATAACGCCCCGAGTCGGAATGTCCTTCAGTTTGCGGAAGTCCGGCGACATGGTTCGCAAGACTTCGGCATCTTCGACAACAATCAGATGGTCGAACTGCGTCTTGCCGACGTATGTGGCCGAGACGCCCAGCGCTGACTACAGATCATCCGGCGATTCGATCTGCTGAGCTGGAGTCGCCGGAAAGTCCATCTCAATTCCAACATCGCTCCGCAGGCAGGTAAGGATTCCACTTCGGGTGTGAAACTGAAGTGGGGCATTTTCAGGATGAATCCCGGCTGTCCAAAGTGCATGGGCGGTGGCGAGCGTGGCATGACCGCACAGCGATACTTCGACCTGCGGTGTGAACCAACGAAGGCCATAGCCGTCGCCGCTCCGTCGCACGAATGCAGTTTCCGATAGATTCATCTCGGAGGCAACGGCCTGCATCCAGTCGTCCGGTACTTCCTGCCCCAGCCAACACACCGCTGCGGAATTGCCGCCGAATGGATGATCTGTAAAAGCGTCGACCTGCCAGCATTTGATCGAAGACATTCTGATGGTGCTCCCGTTGAAGATGTCTTTCAGGGTACTCTATGCCATGAAGCTGCGACACCAGAACAGGAAAATGGTTCATCGAGGGCCTGCCACGCTTACCCCATTCGCACAGAGGAGTGCTTGACGTGACTTCCGCCGACCAGAGCGATCGCCTGCATCAGCAGCGCGTGCGGGTCAATCACCTCTTTCCGGCGGCGGTGCGACCACTGACAGATAGCCCACTGTCCGACCCTTCGTCATTGGGCTGGGTCCGATTTGACGCACGCTCACACGACTGCTGTCCTCCCACGTCTCTATGACAACAACCGGCAGCTTCGATAAATTCGTAGGGCCGATGATTTGTGGTTCGGTATTCACTTGTCCGAACTTCAGTGACGCTGTCGAGCGCTGTCAGCACAGATTAAACGCGTCCTGCAGTAGCGGCCCGTCAGGTCCATTCAGCTGTGTTCGCTGATCGTCGGTCACTTGCCATAGCTCCAGTTGGCTGGCTGGAGATGAAGGCAGCGTGGCGGTGTTGTCGAGGAATCCCAGGAGATCAAACAGGCTCCCTTCTGCAATGTAAGTCAGCAGATCGGCCAGCGTCTGGCGTTGGTCCTGTGACAGTGAACGGTAGAACGACGTGAATTCACCCAGGTGTTCCGGGGGTTCCGGCACGGGAGGGTTCTGCAGGTACTGGAGCAAACTGTTGACTGTTTCTCCTGAACTGCGTTTCAGGTCGTTCACCAATTGTGTTGGGGTCATAATTCGTCTTCAGCTGGGATGTTGAGGCGGCGAGCTCGTCAGGTTGGATTCTCACTCGCTTTGATTTGCGGCAACGGGCGGATAGCTGTCCGTTGAAAAACCGGGAGGCACGCAGGACGACTGGAAACCATCATGTTTTAAGGTCTCCTGCTCGAGCCAGTCCCGTTTTTCAACCGGCGGTTATGGGAATGGCAGTCGGGTAGGTTGTCCATGGCGACTGAGTCCGTGCTTCAACGTAGACAGTTGCCGTGGGAATCACGTGTTTGACCGACGGACAGATGAGACATGATGAGTACCTGGCCATTTCAGCCACGAACGGGTTTGTGGAATTGGGTTTGTGGAACTGAGTTTGTGGAACTGAGTTTGTGGAACCATGTGAGTTCAGCGTGGACGATGACTGAACTCACCCCGGATCCGGCGATGTGTCAGTCGTGGCTCTTTGGTCTGTCGACATGCTGGTCAATCAGAATCGGGTTGCCGTCCGGGTCGGTGATTGTCAGGAATGCTGGTCCGGTCGTGGTTTCATCGGCAGCAACATCCAGTTCGATTCCCTGGTTCTTCAGTTGCTGCTGAATCTCCCGCACATCCATGAATTCCGGCAACGTTTTGCAGTCGCGATCCCAGCCGGGGTTGTACGTCAGCATATTCTTTTCAAACATGCCCTGATACAGCCCAATCGTACTGGTCGCATTTTGCATGACGACGTATTTTCGCTTCACGTCGCCGCCGCTTTGTTTGAACCCTAGTTTTTCGTAGAACGCCTTCGAAACATTCACATCTTTGACAACCAGGCTGACCGAGAAACTTCCGAATTGCATGTGGGAAGCCTTTGAAGAATCCTGGCCATCGCTGGAACGGGATTGGGGGACTTGCGGAACGAATGTTGCCAGAAATAAAGTGACTAAACCGGGAAGAATGAATCGCATTCATCGCCTTTCTGAAACTGCATGAAGTTGCTGAAATGAATCTCCGCCCCGAAGGGCCCTTGTTGCCAGCAGAGCCCTTGTTGCCAGCAGGACTGTTGTGAACGTTCGGCTGTTGCGACGTTGCCTGCACCAGCATCCCGGCTTTGTCGTGAATTTGCACGTGCAGACACAGTTCTCGTACTTTGGTTTCGGATCTTACGAACAGTCAGAAGTCACCACTTGACAGATCTTGCGATTGCCTATGAAAAAAACAGATCAAACAAAGGCAGGCTATATTGAACGGATCAATCGCGTTCTGGACGCCATCCATTCTGATCTGACGCAGCCCCTGCGGCTGCAGGATCTCGCAGTCCTTGCAGACTTGTCTCCTTTTCATTTCCATCGAGTTTTTCAGGCGATGATTGGCGAAACGCCTGCCGATTTTATTAAGCGACTTCGCCTGGAACGGTCGCTGTATCTGATGAGTTATGGCAAACAGAAGTCGCTGACATCAATTGCCCTGGATTGTGGTTTCTCGTGCTCATCGGATTTTACTCGCAGCTTTAAACAGCGTTATGGAGTGGCACCCAGCAAGTTTGACCTTCAGACATGGCAGTCGCAACATGGCGAACAGATCGTTATCGCGACTGACGCTTCGCCGTTCCGATTGCAACACCCTTTGCCGAAATCGAATCCGGATCAATTTCGGGTCTCGATTCGCGAATTGCCCGCCAGATGCGTTGCGTATATTCGAGTCGCAAATCCATACAACGGCGACGGAGTTGTGAGAGCCGCAGAGCGGCTTGTAAAGTGGGCCGAGGAACGCCAGCTGGCTGAAGGGCAATGGCTGGGATATCAGTTTGAGAACCCTAGGGTCACCGCTCTGGAAGCCTGTCATTATTATGTGGCTGTTGAAGTCGAACACCGATTTCAACCGACCGGAGAAATTGGACGGTATTGGTTTCCGGAAATGCTTGTTGCAGATGTCGCAATGAGAGGGGACATTGACCGCGAGATGCGACTGTTCCAGTGGCTGTATGGCCGTTGGCTGCCGCGAAGCAAATATGTACCCGCCGATCAGCCGTCTTTTGAGGCCTGGAATGGCAAGCCATTTGAACATGGACTGCAGCATTTTGAACTCAGCGTTCAGCTGCCGATTCGCTGATGAATGCGATTTCGCGAAGTGTGTTCACCGAGTTGCTGCATCGTGAATCCCTGGAAACGCGATGATTCCATCGTTTAGAACAAGAGCCCGGGCATTGCCCTCGGATCGAGTCCACAAAAGCTCCGTTAGGTAAACGCGATGCAGCAACTGCTGCTGCCGCAGATCCCCGGGGGTTTCGCCGCCAAAGCGCATGAGGTTGCACTGTCACTGTATAGAAATCTGATGACGGTCCAGTCCCGACATCGCATACCTTGTAAACACCGGCAAGGCCAACAATGGCAATGCATACGAAGCGTTTAGTTTTTCTTCTGCACAGTTGACCGGAAATGGGTGGACAGGCATTGGCCTGACACTGGACCTGATTGATTCCAGTCACGGCGGCTGGGGTTGGGTTGGAATGGACACGGTTACAATTAACGGTGGTCAGCTCACCGCGGCTGCCGTACCGGAACCTGCTACCGGCATAGCGATGCTCGTTGGCAGTTGTATGGTGCTGTTGTCGAAGTGTCGCCGCCGCGTTCAATCACAGTCGACTCCGCAAACGCTGCAGCTGTAGTCTGTTCAACACTTCTGGCACTTCCCCGAATGCCGGGTCGCGTCCGATGTTATACGAGGAATGCTGCAGTATCCGACAGGTTCTTGCGACATCGGCGAGAAGATCAGCGAGTGGCGTGTGCCGGACATTCGAACAGATGCAACGCCGCGAGCTTTCGCACGCACGTCAAGGCTAATGATGCAGACTGAATTCTGAAATCGCTGGCGTGAATTCAAGTTGTTGTTGGGATGGAGTAGCATTCGGGTTCGTTGTTGGTGAAAGACAGGATCAACGGAGTCAGGGTGACGCAGCGAAAGAGTGATTGATGTCGAGTGTGTTTGAAGACCATCGGCGATTGTTCGAGAACAATAGGTTTGTTTATCCCGTGGTCTCTCGCCGCAGCCAGGGCGTTTCCATTGGCATCAACCTGAATCCGGATAAGGTCTGCAACTTTGATTGCATTTACTGTCAGGTGAACCGCCGCGACGAGTCAGAGACGCGATTCGTTGATATGGAACAATTGCTGTCCGAACTGGATTCGGTCATCCGAATCGTGATGTCGGGTGAACTCTTTCAGCATCCCCGTTTCTCCGCGACCGGAGAATCATTTCGGCGTCTGAATGACATCGCGTTTTCCGGGGATGGTGAACCCACCACATTTCAAAACTTTGATCAGATCATCGAACGGACAGCGGAGTTGAAGTCGAGTGCCGGGCTGACGGACACAAAGCTGGTTCTGATATCTAATGCCTCGATGTTCCATCGCCCTCACGTTCAACGAGGGCTGGCTCTGATGGATATCAACCAGGGAGAAATCTGGGCGAAACTTGATGCGGGTACTGAGGATTACTACCGGATGATTGAGCGAACGAAGATTCCTTTTCGGCAGATTCTGGACAACCTGCTCGCTGCCGCTCTGGTCAGGCCCATTGTTATCCAAAGCCTATTCATGAGGGTCCATGGCGAAGGTCCGTCAGCAGAGGAGGTGCTGGCATACGCCAATCAACTTCTTGACATTCAACGTCAGGGAGGACGGATCAAGCTCATTCAGTTGTATACGATCGCTCGTGCTCCGGCAGAATCTTTTGTCACGCCGCTTGGTGCGGAGGAACTGAATGTGATGGCCTTAGCTGTCAGGGGTATTGTTGATTGTCCTGTCGCGGTCTTTTGATTCATTACTGATTAGAAGAACGTCAGCGGATTGTGTTTGGATGTCCGCAAGCCGGAGATGACGACTGATGGCAACTTCCATTGCGACGCGTACCGCTGTTGGGTTTGGCGTCATCATTGGACGACGCTGCATTTGTAAGGGAAGCGTCCGGGGAAATGCGACGCAGCATCGGCAGTCTGCGGCGTTGGGATGTTGTGTCAGCGAAAGGCTGATTTCAGGACGGCGATGCCAGCCATCGCTCAGGATTCAGCGGACGGTGGAACTCCCAGGGATTTGCCGCCATCAATAGCGATACAGGTGCCGGTGATCATCCGCGCGGACTGACTACAGAGAAAGGCGATGGATTCGGCAACTTCTTCCGGGCTGATCATGCGGTCCCAGGCTCTGGCCAGCGGGCTTGCTTCAATCAATGCGCGAATCACTGGCTGAGGATCCGTCTGTCCGACAAAGTTTTCTTCAATAATTCTGGTGCGTTCCACAGGTCCGGGACAAACAGCATTGATTCGAATTCGGTCTTTCGAATGACAGAGGGCAAGACTTTTCGTTAGCCCAACGAGTGCCATCTTGCTGATGGAATACACCGGGTCATGACTGCGAGGCAGTATTCCCGCGTTACTCGCGACGTTGACAATGCTTCCTCCGGTCGCCTGCATCTTCATTCTGCTGATGGCTGCTTTGCATCCAAAGAATGCTGCCTTGAGATTGGTATCGATCACCTGTTGCCAATCCTGCTCCGTCACTGTTTCGATTTGAGCGACAAGACCCACCCCGGCATTATTGATCAGATTGTCCAGCCGCCCAGTGGTTTGGCTTGCGGCGTCAATCAGCCGGTTGATGTCGGCAACGTTCCGCACGTCGCAGTGAACGACGTTAATTCCGGCCGCCTTCAATTCCAGTCTGACGGAATCGGAGAGTTCGATATCTGCTGCGAAGACATGGTGGCCGAGCCTGGCAAAATACAAAGCCGTCTCTTTGCCGATACCAAAGCCAGCGCCTGTGATGACGGTCGTTTGAAGGTCTTGTGTCATTGCGTCGGTGTACAGAGTTTTCGATATCAAAAGAACCTGACATCGCCGGTTCACGTTGCTGAGAATCACCGTCACCTGTCTGAACGGTATTCACGCGCACAATGAATGCGCAGGAAGAGTGTAGATTGTCTGGCGACGACGATTTTGGAAAGGCCGCTGCTTCAGAACTGCGATGTTACGCGGCTTTGCGACTTTTCTGTGGCGCGGCTTTCGTTTCTGCTTCTCCATCCGCGTTCTGAGGAGTTCGAAGACGAACAGGTTCCAGTGAAGCAGGCTGGTGCCGTGCGACCAGTGAAAGCACCGCGGGCAGTGGAATCAACGCGACATACAGGCAGGCTGCAATTCCGGTTGCCAGCAGAACACCGACGCTGAAGAGTCCCCGATGTGCCGATATCATCAGACTGCCGAACCCAACGATGGAGGTCATCGAAGTCAGCAGGATACCATTCACCGTGTCAGCTGACGGCGAATACTCAACGGATCCCCGCTGCAATTGCCGCCGGTAATCGTGGAGCAAATGAATGCCATTGTCTACACCAATGCCGAGAACGAGCGGCAGCACAATCAGGTTGACAGGATTCAGATCCCATCCGCAAAGGGCCATCACACCCAGCAGAATAGCTCCGCCAGCAATGGGTGGCAGCAGGGCAAACAGTGTATCACGAAGGTTTCGGGAATCGAGTACCGTGGCGATGAATCCCATGAGTCCGATGGCGATGCCAACAATCAGGTGCGGATTCACTTCGCCACTGCGCTTAAACATGGTGTAACCGACGAATGCAGCGACTGCAATCGGTGGAAGGATCGTCAGCAACTTCTGGCCGGGGCGAAGGAAATCGAAGAGCAGGAACAATGAGATCACGGCCAGAGAATAGACTCCCACCGTTGTGTAGCTGTGGTGCAGCCGGCTGGCGGATTCATAATTCTGGATGGGAACTCCGGAAATGTCGGGCGAGACGCTGCGGACTTCTCTTACGAATGCTTCCAGCGGTTCAGCATCCCAGATCGCACCTTTCGGGTAGACGCGAACCAGCCAGGACTGACTTTCTCTGCCCTCGACTCGTTCTGCCCTGAGAAATCGGGAAGTCAGTTCCGGTGGCAAGTCGCTGGGAATCACGGGATCCAGGGTCGTGGCCGTTGCAACCTGGCCAAGCTCAGCCAGTAGTGCTCCGGCGACCATGAACTGATACGAATTCAGCATGTCCGAGGCCTGGTCGCCGGGCATTTTTGAGAGCCCGTCAAGAAACTGATCCAGAGTCTCGGCCGTCGCACGTCCGGTCACATTTGGCGAATCACGAAGTACGAAGTAGAGGTTTTCAATTTCCCGACCGACAGCATTTAGCGCGGGACGCTGAATAACGGGCGTGGATCGTGGCATTGAGTAGATGCGATCTCGCAGCTGGCGAATCAACTGAACCTGAGCTGCGGAGGGATCCGGAGGCAGCAGGCTTGCCATCTCACTCACACGTCCGACGCTCGGAAGCTTCCGGAATTCATTTCGCAGGCGAAGTGCTTCCTCGTAACTCGGGGCGACAGCCACAGCATAAAGCAGTGACTCATTCGTCGATGCGTTCAATGCTGCCTGTGCCTGCACGGATTCGAGAGTGTTGTCCTGCAGGTTCATCAGATTGGAGTCATATTCGACGAGGCATTTCAAAGTGCCATCGTTGTATTTGAATGCTCGTGTTGCGAACGCGGCAATACAGACGACGCTTGTCGCAATGATGACAACCGGCCATGCCACGATCTTTCGGCGATAGAATTCAGTGGACCATGGAGCTGGAAGCTGTTCGATTTCTGTTGCCTGATCGGACAGTGCAACCAGGGCAGGCAAAAAGAGGAATGTTGCCGCGGCGCACAGCAGAATGCCCATGGCTGAGATTAAACCCAGTTCTGCCAGACCAGGAACGCCTGTCAACATTGCGCTTCCGAACGCCAGTGCTGTTGTCAGCGCGGACATCAGAATGCCGGTGCCGACGGTCTGAGCTGTCAGTCGCAGTGCATCAGGAGTTTCATAGAGTTCCAGTCGCAGGGCGACATAGCGGCTCAGGAAATGAATGGAAAAATCAATGCCCAGTCCAATCAGGATTACCGCAAACGAAACACTGAGAATATTCAGGTGGCCGATGGTCAGCGCCGCGGCTCCGAACGTCCAGCAGATCGAAACAATCAGGGTAAGAATTGCCAGCATGGGATGCCGCATACCTCGGAATCCGAAGAACATCAGCACACTGACAAATGCAAACGCAACAAGCGAAGCGTTGATCATGTCCGATGTGGTGCGCTGCATTTCGTCGTGTTCCAGAACCGGTATGCCGGTTAACGAAATGCTGACCTCATCCTTCATCTTTTCGAATTTTTTGCGAACATCCGCAATCAGTTCGCGAAGGCGATCAATGGATGGGCTGTTCTCATTGACTGCAGTGCTCTGAGCGATCGGGAATGCCTGAAGAAGTCCCACATTTCCGTCCGCATTGATCAGCCACGCGACATCAGCATCGCTCGCATTTTCTGTTGCGTCGATCGACAGCAGATCCGGCAATGGCGACTGGAACGTTTTCTGATCCGGCGTCTGTCCATTTGCGACCTGTTGCTGGAAACGCAGCAGACTCTGGGCGAAACGATCGGCAGACTGGTAAAGAGTTTCGGAAGCCGTCCCGTCTTTTTCGGCTCGCTGAATATTCGAACGAAGCTGCTGAACAAGACGATCTGTTCGAAGCAGATCCCATTGACCGTTGGAAACTACGGGAGCATACCGATCGACTCTTGCTGCGGTGCGTTGCAACTGCTGCTGCGAGAGGAATTGAAGTCCTTTTCGACGCAGGGCTCTTTGATCGATACGATAAAGCACGTTGGAAAACAGCGCGTCTTCACGCCGGAGTTTTTCTCCGAGGCTTTCTACCACTTCCTGAATTAGTTGCTGGTTCGCCTTTTTCGTTTTGACGACGACGATCAAATCAGACGTCGCCCCGAATGTGTCCGTATATTTGCGCCACGATTCGGCGAAATCCGCTGCCGGGTCGATCAGATCGGCACGACTGGTCTTGATGTTCAGCTGAGAAACCGTAACGCCTACCGCAGCGCAGGCGAGCGAAAGAATGCACCAGAGGGTAAACCTGGGGCGCGCAGACACCGCAACGACCAGCCACCCGAGAAAACGAGCGACCAGCGACAGGCGTTGTGCATTCTCGTCTGTTGCCGCCATGACCATCCCTGGCCAGTGAAAATTGCTCCGGAGCCCACGTTGTAACTCAGGAGCCGAAAGGAACTCAAGACAGGTGCCGTCCGTCTTTCGACCAGACAGCGCACCACCGCGCACGGAGATCTTCGTCCCCGTAACGACTGGGCGTAATCGGAGGATCGACAAAACCGTGACATCTGCTCCAGGGGATTTTCTCGTGCGAAGCGAAACCGGCAAGAATGTTCGGCGGTCCTGATCACCAACGTCCCATCTCTCCAGAATGGGTTGGGATTGGGCAGTTTGGCGTGTTTGGGTTAGCTTCGATCGGTGCTTCAAACAACCCGTATTCGATGCGTTTGAGGGGCTGAATTGCGGGAATCCGCAGAATGAAGCCCAAGTTCCTGACGATCCCACGGTGCTGGAACTGCCAAAATCGCGTCAGCAACGGTAGAGTTTACAGATCTCTCCTGCTGTAGTTCAGGCCCCGTATCGAACGCTGTCAGCGGCTGGCTTGTTGTTACGGCTTATCACTACGAAAATAGGGTCCAACCATGAATCTCAAGCAATTCCTCCAACTTACACTCACGACTGCCGCGGCTTCCGCGCTGTTGGCTGCTGGACTGATGGCTGATGAATCAGCATCGGTCCTGACGATTGGCTCCCCTGCCCCTTCGCTGGATGTTGAACACTGGGTCAGCGACGGTCACGGAAAATTCAAACCCGTGACGAAATTTGAGCCGGGTAAAGTCTATGTCGTCGAATTCTGGGCGACCTGGTGTGGTCCCTGTATCGCAAGTATGCCGCATTTGGCCGAGACTCAGACGAAGTACGCAGATAAAGGCGTGCAGATTGTCAGTATCAGCGACGAAGATCTGGAAACTGTTGAAGGGTTTCTGAAACGTCCGGTGCGGGGTGGTGGGCCATCAGCAGACGATCCGGAAAAAAAACAGACATATGCTGAGCTGACCAGTGCTTATTGTTTGACAACGGATCCGGATGGTTCTGTTCAGAAGGACTACATGGAAGCTGCCGGACAAAATGGAATTCCGACCTGCTTTATTGTCGGCAAAGATGCAAGAGTCGAATGGATTGGGCATCCAATGGCAATGGATGAACCGCTCGAGGCAATCCTGACCGGGTCGTGGAATCGGGAGGAATTCCTGGCGGAATTCAAGAAGGAGCAGGAACGTGGCATGCTGATGTCAAAGCTTTCCGGCTTCATGCGAAAGGGTGATACCAAAGGTGCGTTGGCACTTCTGGCCAGGGCGAAAGAGTCCGCTGAAGGAGATGGAGCATACCTCGCACAGATTGGCCAGCTGGAGTTTCAGGTCAAAGCGTCGACGGCTCTGCAGAAGATTCAAAAAGGAGATGTGGCGGAAGGGCTGAAAGAACTGGATGAAGTGGATGCGACCGCCACTGAAAGTCAGAAAAGTCAGCTGAGGATGGTTCGGTTTCAGGTGCTTGTAAGTGTCAAGGAATATGATGCCGCAACGAAAGCTCTTTCGGATGTGGTTGGGTCAGGTGACGCGACACCTCAATTGATCAACCAGTTGACATGGCAGGTCTATGAGGCGGCAGCTGCAGATGAAGGGTTTTCTCAATCGCTGCTGCAAGCCTCAGCGTCCGCGGCCGAAGCTGCTGTAAAGCAGGAGCCCACGAATCCAATGATTCTGGACACACTTGCCCATCTTCAGCATCGCCTGGGTCACCTCGATGACGCCATTGCGACACAGCTGAAGGCGATAGAGAATGTTGACAATGCTCCGGATGCTGCCGCAGGTGAAATGAAGGAATTTCTCGCGAAACTGAAGGCAGAGAAAACGAAGACAGCCGAGTAAATCTCCTCGGATTCGGTCATCGCAGATCAGTTTTGGGCTGGCAGACTTCGTTCTGTCGGCCCATTTTTTTGCGATCCGGTTGACGTTACTTTGCGGTGCCGGTTCCGATACTTTGCAGTGGAATACGACTTTGCTCAGATCATTCGGTCAGTTCAGCTCCGGATGCTGTGTTCGACTGCATTCGTAGTTGATCGTCCAGATTTTGCATGTGCTGACGGTATTGTTGATCAAGTACGTCAAATGTGACCCCGCTGATAGCCTCGAATGATGGTTCCACGTTCAGGGTTTCTCGGGTTGGGCGATAGGCTGCAGACAGCAACTGCACAAAGGCATCTTTGTAGACCCCATCATCGAAGTGCATCATGAAATGGGTCAGGCCGGACGCCTGAGTGTATAGCTGCGCTACATGCGGACTGTTCTGAAAATCGGACTTGCCAAGCGAGCAAAACTGCTTCATTGGCATGTAAAAGCTAATCAGCGGATCGGCGCCGAGGGCTCGCTGCCTTGCCGTGTCAAAGCGCACAAATTCCGGATTGCCGACCGACAAGGAGCCCTGGTTGATTTCCAGGGATTCAAAATAACAGGCAAGTCCTTCGATCATCCAGAAGTTTGAGTTCTCACAGAGAACCCATTCGGTTGGCCTTCGAATTCGCATCTTTGCTGCTCGTATTCGAGCGGCCGCGAGTCGTTCATTCGATGTATGCAGATCCAGAATCTGGTGCGTTGCTTCGTGGTACACCGTTGAAAAATCGCTGGTATCTTCCTTCTGGTAGAAGAAGCTGGTTCGATCGGGCTGCGAATAGAATCCCGTCGTTTCAATTCCCCTGGGAATCAGGTGGGCAATGCGTTTGTTGTACTCCTCGGGAGTTGCGAAGTACTCGACCTCCATCGGACGGGATAACTGCGACTTTCGGCTGCTGCGGCTAACGGCTTCGAAGCGTTTCTCCAAAGCCTGCGGAGTGTCAAAGAAAACAGCCATGTTTCTCTGAAGCCAGTCGTAAAAGACTTCCAGTTTCTCGGAGAGCTCTACACCTGCTTCGAGGCTGACATTGGTCTTCACTCGGAAATGCTCGCTCCGCACCTCCCAGGCATTCCTGAATTCCCGACGGATTTCAGCTTCCTTCTCCCTGCTGATCCAGTCAGATTTCCAGGGGCGAAATCCCTGTTCGTATCGAGCCAGCGTAGAGGATGGAATCCAGCCGAAACGGCTGTCGTAAATGCGCCCTTCACGTCGCATTTCCTGTTCAAAAGGAGAAACCCATTCGCCGTTGTACGCGGGATCCTCTGAGCGAGCCGGATCATGATAGAGTTGTTGCCCAAGAATAGACCTCGCAAATTCGTGGTCCGGGTCGAGGCGTACCACATCCAGAATCATGGAGAAAGCGAGTGATGGAAATCCCGAACGCAGTGCGGACCTTGCGAGTGTATACATTTCGGCAGCGCGTTCGGTTCGATGGTGATTCAACTGAAGACGCCATGCCTGCTCATCCTGGGAAAGTGACGAGAGGACGGCTGGCTGTGCAAATCGATTCAGGGTTTCGGATTGCTGTCGGTTCGCAAGTTGCCTTGCCAGTTCAATCACAGAAGTCGCCCCGTCGGCCAGGTTGCGTTCGGTACACCAGGCATGGACCTTCTGCAAATCGGTGTTCATCAGGTGAAGAATCTGCTGGCGCTTTTCCTGAAACAACCGATGCCGTCGTTCTCTCGTCGCATCGTCGCCAAGCACAGTCTGGCTGAGTGCGCAGGCAAGCAACACCGTCAGCACTGTAAATCGCATGGGGGTTCTTGACATCGTTCGTCTGCGACGGCGGTCGCTCTTTCTGGGGGGCATGTCTGAGATCCTGACTATTATTTGCGAAGTCCCAATTTTGCCTTTCGATCCGTGAGGATATCAGAACGTACCCGGCCGACGAAGACCGCTGCAGAATCTCCGGAGGTCAGATGTTGATCCCTTACCTGAGCCGGTGATGCGTTGCTGCATGAATTCTCGATGCTGGAGAACAAAGATTTGCCTCCATGGAAAATTACTGGGTGTTCCCCGCACCTCGCTCGAATTTTGTGACATTGGCATTGTCAGTAGTGGTATGGCAACTACGATCCCCTTACACGGTTCAGGTTGATGGATCCTCCACGGATAGATGGCGAGAAGGGCCGACTTTGACGGTGCCTTAGATATTGCAGACTGAGTGATCTGGCCAGACCGTATTGTCTCGCAGGGGCAACCATTTCGGGTGGCTTTTGGAGCTGATTTCCGGTTCGTGGCAGATCGTTCCGAAGTACGGAAGAATGCCGTGTTTTTAGGGTTCTAATGCGGCTTCAGTGCGTTGAAGCTCCAACTTTCTTTGTTAAAGTAGCCCGGAAATTGGAAAGTCGGGCTCGTAACCTGATTTCAGGTAGGGAAGCCTTATTACTGGGAGGGTCATCGAATGATTCAAAGAAAACGAAAAGTGATCAAGCGTTTGGAAAAGAAGGCTCCGCCACCGACGGAGTTCCAGCAGCCCAAGAAAAGAAGGCCATTTACGGTCTTCCTGGTTGAAGACGATCAGTCGGTTCGAGCGTCTCTCGTTGAGGCTCTTGGTGAGCAGAAGATCACAGTTCGCGACTACATGACAGCCATGGAGTTTTACCGAGACTATCGCGAGCCGGTTCCGGGCGTTCTGATTCTTGATATTCGCCTGCCAGGTATGAGCGGGATGGAACTTCAGGAGAAGCTGATTGAAGACGGTTTCACTTTGCCAATCGTCATGATTTCTGGTCATGCCGATGTTCCGATGGCCGTTCGCGCAATGAAGAACGGTGCCTTTGACTTCCTTTGCAAGCCGATCAAAGTCGAAGAGATGATTTCTGCTGTGGCGCGCGCTTACAGCTACTACTACGAAGTCGACACAGAAGTGCTCGCAGAAGAACTTGAAGAAACCGAAGAGAGCATCAATCGGTTGACATCTCGCGAACGTGAAGTTCTCGACCACGTGGTTGAAGGACTCTCCAGCCGTGAGATTGCCGAAGAGCTTGGTGTAAGTACCAAGACAGTTGAGGCCCATCGAGCACGAATCAACGATAAGATGCGGGCTGATAACGTCTCACATCTGATTCGGATGTGCTTTGCGTATAACGAGGAACACAGCGAGTAAGCCACGCTTTGTTCAAAATTCCAGCCGGATGAAAACACCGTGCCGCAGTTTTGCCGCACGGTGTTTTCGTTTGATCCCCCTGCTGCAACGAGATTCAGACTCCTGTGGCTTGCCTGCGGCTTCTGTTGCAGGCACGATACTGGAGCAAGTCTGTCCGCCACACACTCAAATGGCGCCTGCCAAAGGGGCTCCGGATGAAAAATTACTGCTTCCATTCCACCCGTCGCGCATTCCTCGCCAGTGCTACAGCGGCCCTGATGGCCCCCTCTGCAGCATCGGCCTTCGCGGCTGCAAACGATCGCATACAGATTGGTGTCATTGGTCTTGGATCACGCGGATTCAATTTACTGGATGATTTTCTGAAACACCGTTCTGCGCGAATTGTCGCATTGTGCGATGTTGATCATTTGCATTACCGCGACAACGCCTGGGGGAAAGGCCGCGCCTTTGGCCGAAAAGCGGCCGCGGACTATGTACAGAAAGCGTACGTGAAGCAGGGGAGCCCCATGTCTGCGCTTTTTCAGTGCAATGATTACCGGGAGCTGATCGATCGCAAAGACGTGGATGCTGTGGTAATTGCCACGCCGGATCACTGGCATGCCTTGTGTACTCTCGATGCGCTGAATGCAGGCAAGGATGTCTACTGCGAAAAACCAGTGACGCACCTGTTTGCTGAGGGACAGGCTGTGGTTCAGGCCGTCGCAAGGAACAAATGTGTCTTTCAGACGGGTTCACAACAACGCTCCGATCCTTTGTTCCGACGCGTGGTCGAATTGACACGCAATGGAATTCCTGGTGATGTGCAGACGATCGAGGTGGGGTTACCACCGGGGTACGACAAGCCTCAGGGGGATACGACGGTGCAACGTCCCAGAGCGGATCTGGACTATGAAATGTGGTGTGGACCTTCGCCCGTCCTTCCACTGATGCAGGCGCGGCATCATCGCTGGTGGCGTGGGCATCGTGCTTATGGCGGAGGTGTGCTCATGGATTGGATTGGGCATCACAATGATATCGCGCACTGGGCAATGGGTGTCGATCGTGCGGGCCCGGTTACCGTCGAAGCCACCGGGTGGACTTTTCCGGAGACCGATGTCTACAACACTCCGCATGAGTACACGATTCGATGTGCCTACGCCAACGGGGTGCATTCGACAATTTCAACCCACAACAGGCAGGGGCTGAAAATTATCGGCACCAAAGGCTGGGTCTGGGTCAACCGAGGCAGAATTGAGGCATCGGACGCCACCTGGCTGGAACCTGGGTTTTCACCGGGGGCTGTTAAAGTGACCGTCTCAGACGATCATGTGGGCAACTTCCTGGACTGCATCCGAACCCGAAGTGAATGCATTGCTCCCGCTGATGCTGGGCATCGTTCCATTACGCCGGGGCACCTGGCCTATGTCTCGAATCATCTGAAGCGAAAGCTGGCCTGGGATCCGGTTGCAGAAGTCTGCCCGGATGATGCGGAAGCGACGGAACTGTTGAAGGCAACGGACTATCGAGAACCGTGGAGGCTGGCGTAAGCAGATTGCGTATGTGCAGTCAGTGTATCGGCGGATTCAGCTAAGCCGAGGTCCAAGGCTTTGGGTGAGTGAGTCTGTGATCGCGGCCATCGCCGCGGTTTGGACGGAGACGGAGGCAGCTAACAGCTGACACGAACCAAAGCTTGCATCCAGTGCCTGGCTCCTGGCCAAATCCGCAATTCGTGAGAGAAGAGAGGGTTCGAATGCCAGTATTCGACTGTGAACAAAAAGAGTGGCCGGATTTAGTAAGTTGATTGCTGAGGCGACGACTTTAGCCATGGAGTGGCAGGCGAGTTCAAGTTCATCCTCAAGTCGAATCGCGCCGGACTGGCACTCCTGCCAGAGCTGGTCAAGCGACATATGGCGGCCGATGCGTTCGCAAACGGCTGCGAGGAAATCTGAATCCGTCGTGACCTGCCGCTTACCACTGTCGTCACTGTTCAACATTGCTGGCGGCGAAATCTGGCCTGCGAGACCGTTCCGTCCGGCGATGAGGTCTCCATCACTGTAGATTCCAAGCGTGGGGCCATCTGCCATGTCTACCATGACAAAGTCCCTCAGCCAGCGAGCATGTCCGAAGAGTCGTTCAGCCATCGCCAGCGACTGTCCCTGAGGGCGGGTTGCAACCTGAATGCCCGCCAAATTACTAAGGTCCGCGCTGAGCGACCGGCCCACAAGGAAGGGTGCCAGTTCTGAGTGGACAACGATCTGGCTTTGTCGACTGATGAGACCCGGAACACAGACTCCGACACCCAGCAGGCGAAACCCCTCCGTTTCCTGGATTTTCTTGACGCAGTCAGCCAGTAATTCCACAAACGTTTGGTAATTCGATGGGGTCGGGAAACTAAATGCTCGGTGGACATCCACTTCACCATCAATGGCTGCCGTGGTAACGCCGCTAAAAAATTGACCTATGGTCACACCTACAACTCGGGAGCCCTGCTTGGCAATTCGCAGGCGTTTACCAGGACGCCCCAACAGGTTCTCGGAGACGTCAGTCTCTTCAACCAAACCTTGTTCAATCAGTTCAGCAACCACCTTCGAAACTGTGGGTGCGCTGATGCCGGTTTCACGCGTGAGGTCAGCGCGCGAAAACGGCCCGTTTTGTTGAAGCTTCTCGAAGACGGATCGAACCGTCATTTTCCGAAGGAGACCGGGCTGAATATCCGAAGCCATTTTGCAGTCAGATCGAAAGAGGTTCACCGAGGAATTCCCGGCTTCGCGACCCCATCAACACCAATGGTTCCATCAGGTGTCGCAGAAAAACGAAGTTCAGATTAAATATTAGTCCCGAAGTAGTTTGTGGCTCCGTGGGAGGTCAGCTGAGGCGACAAAAGGCCACGTGATACTTAACTTTGCCAACGAATCGGAGGGCGGTTCTCGATTTCGAGGGCAAATGAAAATGACGCTGAGGGCTGTCCAGCTCAGAGTGTATTTCGGGGCAGGAGACGGTTCATCAGGCCGGCTTCCTTCTGGATGTCAACGGAGCGTAGGGTAACTCCTGATCTGCATTGACCGTCTGAAAATCATCGTAATTGTGACAACACGATTCGTAATCTTCGCGAATCGTTGTCCATGGTCGAAAAAGAAAGGCATTGTCGCCGGGATCGTTTTCGTGGCTGATACTTGAACCATCCAACGCAGCTAAGGGCTGTCGAATTTGTATGTGCACGACGTCCACCATTCCCCAACGGTGTCCCGATGACCTCTGCTTCTCGTAATGCTTCTTATCGCTTCGATAACAAACACGACCTCCAGCACCAGTTTGTCGCATCGATCCGTCGCATTCAGCTCACGGATGTGACTGCATCATTTGATGAGCAGGAGGTCAGGTTGACGGGGCAGGTTCGTTCATGGTACGAGAAGCAGCTTGTTCAGGAATCTGCCCGATCATTTGTGCCTGAACTTCGAATTGCGAACCTCGTCAGCGTCCGGCCAGAGTGAGTTCGGGTGGCGAATCTGCCGGACCGCGGCATCTGCCAAACAGGGCAAGTAAGGCGGGCAGCAGAACCAGGTCACCGGGCAATGCAGCCAGCATCGTGATGGCGGTCAATTCGGCAAAACGTCGAGTGGGAACGAAGTCGGAACAGAATAACACGCTCAGGCCACACACAATCAGGATGCTCGTCAGGACTATCGCTTTTCGGCTGGTGAGTATGGTTTGCCAGACTGCTTTCTGACGGTTTCCCGTAAGCTCGGATTCCTGCCGGAATCGTGCCAGGAAATGGATCGTATCGTCGACCGCGATCCCAAGGCTGATGGCGAAGACAATCACGTTACCAGCGGTCAGCTCAAATCCGCGTAGTTGCATCCATCCAACTGTCATGACCAGTGGAAAAAGGTTGGGTACAGAAGCCACAAGTCCAGTTCGGATGGAGCGAAACAACACCGCAATCAATGCGAAAATAACGCCGGACGCAGCAATCAGTGACACGAACAGGTCCCGCACAAATTCATCCATACAGACGGCGTGTAAAGCCGCGTCACCAGTGACATGGCACCCCAGCGTGGCTGGCATATTCCGGCGCAGCCGCAGCTCTACATCGGCAATCAGCTCCTTGAGTCCAGCGCTGCCAACATCATGTACCCGCATCATTATGCGTGCTGATTTCTCTGGTTCTGAAAGGAAGTCCCTTGTGATTGGAGTGAGATCATAGCGGTTCGTAACTCTGCGGATTCTTCTGAGTGCGGCGGCGGCGATTCCGGGATCATCGGACATTGATCTCGCGTCAATTGCTGCGAGTACCTGAAGGTAATCCCGATAAAATGTGACTCGACGATCTTCTGACATCTGCTTTCGGAATTGTTGCAGGCCGGACGCAACCTCGGGAGAAAAGAATTCATCCGGGTCCTCTGCCTGAATCTGTACTTCCAGAGAGATGATTCCAGAGAGCTTTTCATCCAGCAGATGCACTGTTTCCATGGCAGGGTTGTCAGCTTCATAGGTTTCGAAGATGAAAGAATTGACCTGCATATCGCGCACCCACCACAAAGTCGCGCCGGCAAGAATCACATGCAGAACAACGACTACGACAGCGTTCCGGATGATCCATGCCCAGCCAGCATCGAAGACAGGGGCAACTCGGCCAGTGACTTTCCTGAGTTGGGTATATCGTTGACTTGCCCGGGCTGCGGCTCTATGTGCCTGCAAACGCAGATGGTCACCGGCAATTGTCAGGCCGGACGTGAGTACGATGATGAGACTACAGTAGCTGAAAAGCATTGAAACAGATGCCTGAATGGCCAGCGTCCTGAGCAACTCTGATCGAGCCAGAAGCAGACTCCCAAACCCGATGGCGGTGGTGGCCAGCGTCAGGAAACAGGTCACCGACATTTCATTCATGACTTCCAGCGTGACCTCCCTGACAGGGCGATTTCCAGCACCGATTAGTTTTTGGAAGCGATTGACGATGTGCACGGCATTGGCGGCAGCGATAATCAAAGCCAATGGGGGAACGACGTTGCTCAGCAGATTGAAAGGCTGGCCCGTCCAGCCCATCAAACCGACTGTATTGCCAACGGCCAGCATTACGGCCAGAAGCGATAGTGAAGTCATTATCAGGCTTCGAAACATAATGGCTGAGACGACGACGAACATGAACGCACAGATGGGCACCATCATTGTTTGATCGCGCTCGAGGCTGCGAATAATGTCAATGCGTATCGGTGGCACTCCACTCAGTCGCACGCGCGTTGCGGAGGGGAGTTGGCTTTGGTGAATGATCTGTTCGATTGCTTCGACCGGCGGCGTAATCATCCCTATACCGCGGAGACTGGAATCCAGTGTGACGACTGTCAGCAGGAGTGTTCGGTCATCGCTGATTAGCAAATCGTTCAGCAATGGAAGGCGATCGAGACGTTCGCTGATTCTCTCGTCCGTCGAAAGGTCGGACGCAGTCAGCAGGGGCCCCCATCGGATCGGGTCATTGACAGGAGTGTCCCGCAACGCTGCATTCAGATCGATCCGTGGACGCTGCAGCGTCGCCAGTGACGAGACATGCTCAACATTGTCGACGTGACTCACCGAAGCGCAGAATTCATCCAGCCATCGAAAACAGTCACCTCGAAGGAGGGAACGTCCGTCTGTTGATTCAAGAACCACCAGGCAGACGCTGTCTTCAAAACGGAACAGCTGTTTATGTCTGTTGCAGAATGCGACGATTTCATCCTGTCCGGAATAGACAGATTCCGGGGAAAAATCGAACTTCAGCCACAAGCATCCTGTCGTCAGGACGGCTGACAGTATCAACCAGCCAGTGAGTGCGGTGCGGGGGAAGTTGATCAGGATCTGAATGTACTGCTGTTTCATACGACAGGGAATTTGGTAAACCACACCTCCAATTGCAATCCACAGGAATCCAGAACCTCCAACTGGCGTTCGACGAGTCTGCTATGACCAGTTTTGATACGTGTTTCGCCAATCCATGGAATGAACTGGCTGGTGCACGGCGATTACATGTTCGATGGTTACTGCGGCCTGACGATGCGCCATTACGAAATGTGGAGGTGGTTGTAGAATCCGGCTTCCTGACTGAGGTTCGGCATATGCCCGAATCTGTGAGTCATCGGGCAGATCCCGTCGTGCTCATGCCTGCTCTTGTGAATGCCCACACGCACCTGGAATTCTCTGACCTGGACACACCGGTCTCTCCCGCCCTTCCATTTCAGGACTGGATTACATCCGTCATTCAGAATCGTCGGAATCGGTCAGCGGTTTCGACCCCACTGCAGGGACTGGCCGATGCGTCGATCATGGCCGGGCTCAGCGAAAGCCGGAAATTCGGTACGCTGGCAACAGGAGAAATTACCACACAGGATCTGTCCGTGGATCTCTGGAGTCGGTTTCAGCAAACATCGACGATCAGCTTTCGTGAATGCATCGGTTTGCAGCCGGAATCCATTCAGAGGCAAATTGAGAACGCGCAACTTCACCTGAAGAATGGTGTCGAAGGAATCACGGGGTTGAGTCCCCACGCGCCCTACACGGTGCATCCTGAGTTGTTCGACGAATTGATCCGGATGGCCTCTCGTCATTGCGTGCCGGTGGCCATGCATTTGGGAGAGACAATCGCGGAACGTCAGTTGCTGCTGGATGCGACGGGGGCATTTCGGAGTTTCCTTTCAGAAAGGCAGTTGTGGAATGCGTCAGCATTTCCAGCCAGTCGAACTCTGCTGAATTATCTGAAGCCCATGGCAACGCTGCGTCGTGCTCTTGCCATCCATTGCAACTATTTGTCAGAGCCGGAAATGGAGTTTCTTGCGGAGAATCCGAATGTTGCAGTTGTCTTCTGTCCGCGGACACATCAATTCTTTCAGCATGGATCACATCCCTGGCGGCGGCTGAGGGATGCCGGTGCAAGAGTTGTTCTGGGAACGGACAGTCGTGCTTCAAACCCGGACCTGAGTATCTGGAGAGAACTGCTGTCCATTGTTCGACAGCATGAAGGTGCCCGTCAGGTGAGCCTGGATGGGATCGCTCGGCACCTGCCTATGATCACAACGGATTCCGCCGATGCGCTGGGCCTGAACTCACAACATTTTGCATTGCAATGCGGTCAACCCTTCCACGCGGTCGCCGTTCCGATGGTTCCTGAAACCGGGGCGATCGCCGACATGCCTGCTGCTGTGTTTCACTGTGGTGAACGAATAGAAGTTCGCTCCGACAATTGATCCGGCGGCGGTGTTGCGGCCACACCGCCGGTGTCCTTGACTGCCCACAGGTGCAGCTCCGTGAATCCTTTCTCAGATGGCGCGCGCTGAAACGGCACAAGTGTAGTCATCCGCGCGCATGCGCTGGGTGCCGCAGCCTTTTGAATTCGGGTCCCCGGCAATTCTCAGGACAGGAAAAGTTGCCGCGCGGGACAGTGCCGACGCCTTATATTACGGCTGCATCCGGCCAGCCTGCTTTGCAAACGGGAGCCATCTGGCTGCTCTGCGTCGGTTGCCCTCATGAGTAACCTGACAGGCAAGTTGCCGCAAAGGCCCGGACCTGTACTCATTGGCACCGCAGTTGCTTTCAGATAAAACGGGAGTCATGTGTCCAGTTTTGGGTGAAAGCGGAAAGGTCTTCTCAAATGTTTTGTAATCAGTGCGAACAAACGGCTCACGGAATTGCTTGCTGCGACACCGGTGTCTGCGGAAAAGACCCGGATATGCAGTCGTTGCAGGAGACATTGCTCTACGGTGTGAAAGGGATGGCATCGTATGCTCATCATGCTCGCCGACTGGGTAAGACGGATGAGGAGGTGAATGCGTTTATTGAAGAGGCGCTTTTTGCGACCGTCACGAATGTGAACTTCGACATGGGGAGTCTGCTGGAACTGGTGCTGGAATGTGGCCGAATGAATCTGCGTACGATGCAGATGCTGGACGAAGGTCACCGCGAATCTTTTGGGGAACCATCACCAACAACGGTTTACGAAGGGACAAAACCCGGGCCTGGCATACTGGTGACGGGACACGATTTGCTGGACCTTGAAGATATTCTCAGGCAAACGGCCGGTACCAATATCAACGTCTACACCCATGGCGAAATGCTGCCAGCCCATGCCTATCCGAAGCTGAGAGCCTACCCGAACCTTGCCGGACATTTTGGAGGAGCGTGGCAAAAGCAAAAAGTAGAATTTGGTCAGTTCAATGGCCCGGTCGTTGCCACAACCAACTGTGTGCTGATTCCCTGGGAGTCTTATCGAGATCGATTATACACGACGCGAACGACCGCCGTTCCCGGTGGGAAACGTATCACAACACGGGATTTCAGCGAGGTCATTGAGTGTGCGAAGAAGTGCGAACCGCTCAGAGAGATGAAGACAGGTGAATCCACCGTTGGATTTCACCATGGCGCGATCCTGGGAGTGGCAGACAGGATTGTCGAAGCGGTCAAGTCCGGTGAGATAAAACACTTCTTCCTGATTGGCGGATGCGACGGAGCAGAACCAGGGCGTAACTGGTATTCACAGTTCGCACAAAACGCACCGCAGGATTCCATCATCCTGACGTTGGGGTGTGGCAAGTATCGCATTCGAAATCATGACTATGGCACCGTGGCCGGGCTTCCGAGATTTCTGGACATGGGGCAATGCAATGACGCATACGGTGCCATTCAGGTTGCTTCAGCTCTTGCATCGGCCTTCAACTGCGGCGTGAATGATCTGCCTCTGAGCATTGTACTCAGCTGGTTCGAACAGAAGGCGGTTGCCGTGTTGCTCACCCTGCTCTATCTGGATGTCAAAGGGATCCGGATTGGCCCGGCCAAGCCAGCCTTTTTGTCCGACAACGTGATGCAGCTGTTGAAAGACAAGTACGATCTGAAGCTGATTGATGGAAATCCGCTTGTTCAGCTGAAAGCCGCTCTGGCATAGGTCCGTAAGTGGATACCGGGCTTCGGGATTGGTTTCCCGGGCATCACTCGTCTGTGCACAGGCTTCGATTGTCAACGAATCGAAGCCCCGCACAGGCCCGGGGAGCCGGATTGTTGATTGATGCGTACTTGTTCCGGATTCCTGCATGGGATCTATCTGAACAAAGCACCAACCGAGTCGACTGCCGTCACGGATTCACAACGTTGGTCGGGTGGCCGTCCATGAATGCGAGGATGTTATCCACGCAGCCCTTTGTCAGAAGATCAATGCCCTCTTGCGTCTGATCGGCGCTGTGGGGTGTGAGTACGACATTCGGGCACGTCAGCAATGGATGCGTATGATCGATGGGTTCATTGTCAAACACATCAATCCCGGCTCCGAATAAATGTCCGGACTGAAGCGCGTCGACCAGAGCCCGTGTTTCAACAATTCCAGCTCGTGCTGTGTTGATCAGGATGCTGCCGGGTTTCATGTGTCGAATGCGGTTTCGATTCATCAGATGGCGAGACTCGTTGGTCAATCGGCAATGCACGCTGATGACATCGGACGTCGCAAGGACATTCTCAATCGGCAGATATTCAAAACCCAGCGCTGCCGCTTTTGAAGCGTCCGGGTGGAAGGTCCATGCTTTGACACTGAGCCCGAATGCCCGACAAAACCGAATCATCTGACACCCAATGTTGCCGGTGCCAAGGATACCGATCTGTTTATCGAGCAGAGAAACGCCGAGATCTCCGGACCATCGGCCGCGCTGCAGTTCGGCCGTCATTTGAGGAAGCTTTCGAGCTGTGGAAAGCATCAATGCGAAAGCATGTTCCGCAACAACGCCGGCAGTTCGCCCCGGGATGTTGCAAACGACAATTCCTTGTTCCGAGGCGGCACCCAGATCGATTGCATCGTATCCGATGCCACAGACGGCAATCATTTTCAGCCGGGGCAACTGGCGAATCACTTCGCCTGAAAAATGGATCGCGCCCCGTGAATTCAAGAGGATTTCAGCATCCTGAAGGCGCGCAAGTTTTTCGTCGTCCGAAACCGGGCGATCGGTGAACAATCGAACTTCGGCGGATGTACGAAGTTCGCTCAGGAAGGGAGAACGCGCCACGAGTGGTGGATCGTCCCCGGGAATCACAACAAGGGGACGCTTCACTGGATCTGGTCACATTGATCGGTTTCGCCCTGCCCAGTCTCGCACCGCCCAGTCTCGCAGGCTTCGGACGGCTTCTGGTGATTTGGGAGTGGGTCGTCGATTGAATAGTACTGTCCGTCCGTGCGTCCCATCGGCTCATGGTAATTCAGCCTCCACAATCGATGAGGCTTAAGTTCGTGCATGATAGAGCTGCATCCCGCACTGCCGAGGGCAAGAATCATCAGGAAATGATTCAGGATCTGGATGGAGTGTCGCTTCATGGTTTGGCTTTCTCTGGGACGATGCAAGTCAGGATTGATGGATACGTATCTCCAGTCTGACCCTTTCGCCAGTTGCATCGCTGATATTCGATCACTGGCAAAACAGGGCCAATTCGGCCACCATTCCGTCTTGTTGGTCGTCCAACATTACCCATTCCAATCCCTCTGCGCGAATTGGTGTTTGATCTGATCTGGCCCGTCTCCGCTGGTTCTCTTCAAGTCGCACACTTAGTTGCGCAGATCCTGCCACTTCCAGAAGGAAAATGCCGATGATGTGCCGAACGAAGCGACCTGCCAGAATTCTGATCACGATTGCGGCCAGTCTGGCCATTGTTCTGATTCCTGTTTCCGCGGTCCACGCCCAGAACAGCGAATCTGCGTCTGTCCCGACGATTCCTGCGGCAATTGATCTTCAGGATGGTGATACGCTTGTCTTTCTTGGAGACAGCATTACGCATCAAAGGCTCTACACGCAGTACGTTGAAGATTTCTTTTACACTCGCTTTCCTCATCGGCGGATTCGTTTTCACAACGCCGGGATTGGAGGCGCCAGAGCCTGGGATGCTCTTCAGAGAGTCAGTCGCGACGTGCTTGACTACAAGCCGCGTTACGTCACCGTTCTGCTTGGGATGAACGATGGAAGTTACCAGCCGTTCAATACCGACATCTTCAACACTTATCAGTCCGACATGCTGGAGTTGATTTCAAAACTTCGTGAGGGCGGAGCGATTCCAGTCCTGATGTCACCAACAATGTTCGATGCCCGAACCGGACGCCTGAAGAATCGCTGGGATGAAGCGATGCTGTCCCAGTACAACGCTGTGCTTGCCTACTATGGAAAGTGGTTGCAGCATCAGGCGATTGAGCAGGGTTTTTCCTTCGTTGACATGTTCGGTCTGCTGAACAAATTGACCATGGAACAACGAAAAGTCGACGGTAACTTCACACTCATCAGGGATGCGATTCATCCGGATGCCCCCGGACAACTGGTCATGGCCTACGCAATGATCGAGGATCTGGGGCTTCGTAAAGGATTGAGCAGCATTCGCGTCATGAACTTACCGAATGGAAAACTGCGAGTGGCCGGAACGGGCGGCAAAGCCAGTAATGCGGTCGCTACGGACGCCGGTGTGGAGTTTGACTGGCTGGCTGACGGGCTTCCATGGGTTGTTCCCGCCGAAGCCCAGCTGGGGGCCGATCTTACGAAACTTGGACATCGAGCGAGTCGAGAAGCGCTCATCGTTCCTCTGCTGCCAGCTGGAAACTACGAACTCAGCATCGACGGAACAGTCGTTGGCCAGTACTCACAGGCCCAGCTGGCCGGTGGGATTGAACTTCAGGGGAACAGCAAGACACCCCAGTACCAGCAGGCGATGAACGTGGCGATGCTGAACAAGACCCGAAACGAAGGTCCCGTTCGAGAACTCCGGGATGCCTGGCGAAGTTTCCAGACGTGGGCACGACAATCACGAGAACTGTCTAAGCAGCCTGGTAATGAACAAATGGCGAAGCAGGTCGCTGCCAGCAGGGAGAAAGTGGACGGTCTGGAGGCGGCCATTGTCGCAGCAGAAGCGGCGTCCGCAGAAATCGAAGCGAAGATCTACGAAGCGAATCAGCCTGTCTCGCGGCACTACAAACTCACGCGCGTCACGCCTGCAAAAAAATGACAGTCTTCATGTGCTGAAGATTCATTTTCAGGTCAGTACGATGCCTCATGCCTCTCGCGAAACGCACAGCGTTTTTCGGGCCCCTCGCATGATTCTCTGCGAGGGGCTTATCGTTTGCTGTTTGTTGGAGTGTGTTTTCCACGGGGGACTAAGGAACTGGGTGAACCTTCCATGCTGAATTCTTCGGAGTCGAATTCATTGCCGTCTGAAAGCGACGGGAAGGCTACCGCGAAGATTCGCGCGAACACCGGGCGATTGAAGATTCCGTTATTGATCTTTGTCGTTACCGCTATCGTCAGTGGCATCTGGTTTCTGGGAGAGGAACTAACCCTGAAGAAGCTGGCGTCGCGTGAAGCGGAGTTTCGACAGTTTCAGGCCAATCATCCGGCTTTGGTTTTTGTGGCGGCATTTTCTGTCTACGCAACAGTGGCCGGGCTGTCTCTGCCCGTCACGTCGGCAATGACATTGTTTTTTGCGTGGCTGTTCGGGTTTTGGCCCGGCATGCTGGTTGTCAGTTTCGGATCCACGGCCGGTGCAACGATTGCCTTTCTGCTCAGCCGTTACCTGCTTCGGGATGCTGTTTCCCGGCGTTTCGGTGATCGGCTGAAAGCTTTCAACGAATCGCTCAAAAAAGAGGGCCCGTTTTATCTGTTCACTTTGCGACTGATTCCGGCGGTTCCCTTTTTCGTAATCAATGCTGTTATGGGGCTGACATCGCTGCGAGCTCGCACGTTTTGGTGGGTCAGTCAGTTGGGGATGCTTCCGGGGACGGCCGTTTATGTATATGCCGGAGCCAGCGTTCCGGCGCTGCAAACTCTGGCTGATCAGGGTCTAAGAGCAATCTTCACACCCCGCCAGTTGACACAAATCCTGATGGCATTGGTCCTTCTGGGGACATCTCCCCTTCTTGTTCGACTCCTGATCCGCAGATTTTCACGGCCCGCCGTTCGGCCGTAAGAACTAAGTTTCGTATTTCCGTAATGGTTTCAGAACTTCGAAAGCCACCGTCGTGACATCGCCCGCCTCTTTGTTGCCTCGCGACGAATTTGACCTGCAGCTGGAAGCGAATGTGCGTCCCCGTGACTGGAAGAACCCAGTACCTTCGGGGCGTTATCATCTTGTGGTTATCGGCGCAGGGACGGCGGGACTGGTGACGGCTGCCGGAGCGGCAGGGTTGGGGGCCAGGGTTGCGTTGATCGAACGCGGACTGATGGGTGGTGACTGTCTGAATTCAGGCTGTGTGCCGTCGAAAGCAATCCTGAGTGCGGCGCGAGCTGCTGCCTCAGTCCGCAGGGCCGGTGAATTCGGAATTGACGTTCCGAAAGATGTTCCTGTCGATTTTGTGTCCACCATGCAGCGAATGCGACGGTTGCGGGCCGGAATCAGTCCCCATGATTCGGCTCAGCGTTTTCGCGATCTGGGGGTCGATGTGTTCTTCGGGGACGCTCGATTCGTCAGCTCAGACACGGTTGAGGTTGACGGTACTCATCTGAATTACAAGCGAGCCGTGATTGCCACCGGTGGCCGGGCCGCGATACCGCCCATTCCCGGTCTGGAGACCACCCGGTATCTGACGAACGAAACCCTGTTTTCACTGACGGAACTGCCACACCGTCTGGGAGTCATTGGTGCCGGGCCCATCGGTTGCGAGATGGCTCAGGCCTTTGCCCGCCTTGGTTCCGATGTCATTCTTGTGCACGCGGAACATGGGATTATGCCGCGTGAAGATCGTGACGCGACCCGCATTTTGCAGGCGTCGATGGGACGAGATGGAATCCGACTGGCTGGTTGCGGAAAGGATCTGCGAATCCGCAATGAAAACGGACCAGTCCTGAGCGTCGATTCGGTTCACACAAGATACGCACATTCGGTGGATGAATTGCTGATCTCTGCAGGACGAATACCGAATATCGAAAACCTGAATCTGGATGCCGTTGGTGTCGAGCATCACCAGAAAGGAGTGGTCGTTAACGACCGAATGCAGACAACGAACCCGATGATTTACGCGGCGGGCGACGTATGTTCGTCGTATCAATTCACCCATGCCGCCGACTTTATGGCTCGGATTGTTATTCAGAACGCATTGTTCAGGGGGCGGAAGAAATTGTCATCGCTGGTCATCCCATGGTGCACTTACACCAGCCCCGAAATTGCTCATGTCGGATTATCTGAACTTCAGGCTAAAGAACAGAATGTTGAAATCGATGTCTACATTCAGAAGTTCAGCGATGTCGATCGAGCTGTTCTGGACGGCGAAGACGAGGGCTTTGTGAAAGTACTTGCAAGAAAAGGAACAGATCAGATCGTTGGGGCTACGATTGTTGCTTCGCACGCCGGCGACATGATTTCCGAGATCACGCTCGCAATGACTCACGGCCTTGGGCTGGCAAAAATCGGCAACACGATCCACCCCTACCCCACGCAGGCCGATGCTATTCGCAAACTTGGCGACCAGTACAGCCGAACTCGCCTGACTCCCTTTGTCAAATTGCTCTTTCGGAAATGGCTCAGCTGGACGCGCTGAGCAAGTGTCCGAAGGATCACAGACCATTGCACGCTTTGGATCATTGAACGGCTGATTCTGCAAATCTTCCCATAGTCCGTTTCGCGGCCGCTTTCAGTCACCAGCGGTTGTTGTGATCGGATGCTGTTGTGCCAGGCTGTTATTGTGCCTGCAAGTGGGAAGCGTGCTGACTCTATTTGAGTCGTGGTAATTGTTTGAATAAACGTTAGGTCGTGGAACGGGATTCAATGTCAGGGAGCAACTGTTACCACCGCGCGACGGTAGCTGGAAAGAGCCGGAATCCCGTTGTCGATCACTTCCATGACGATGTGGATGGTTTGCATGCTGTCCACGGACGGCGCCATGAAACTGGTTTGCGTTCCATTGTCTGAACTCAGGATCACCTGACCGCGAAATGAGCCTGGTTCCGGGTAAACATACCAGTGGACAGAGATCGAATTTCCATCCGGGTCAATTGAGCCGGCGGCAGAAAACGTAACCCTTTCACCAGTCTTTGCGTGTAATTGAAGAATACGTTTCGACTGATCGGTATTGAGCGTCGCCATCGGGGCATGGTTTGCCTTTGTGAATGAATCTGCGACACACCAGTCCATGCGAGCGGCAAAGTCATTCTGCAAAGCGGCAGCCCAGCGCAGGACGGTGTTGTCTCGGTTGGTGGTACCATTCCATTTATCGGTCTGGTTGGCCCAGTAATAGTCTTTCCCCGGAAATCCTTCGTTGTGCCCGTAGCGACCGCCCCAGCTTCCCCACGTCGGTTCCAGCGGATCATTCATTCCCGTTGGCAGCAGATACAGGAACATCATGGTGTCTCCCTCCTTCTGCCTGAGTCCGGTATTAACCGGATAGAGTTGGCCCAGTGGCCCATGGTCCTGACGCACATCGCGTTCGATATCGAAGCCACCGGCTGTGGCAGTCAGAGCTGAAAAACGATGGTACCACCGTTTGCCATCGCGGGGCGGGTGAGACGCGTTGAGCCAGAAGGGAAACGGCGGTGCAACATTCGTCGTATGTTCACCGAACTTATCTGCAGAACTAAGTCTGAGTCGGCTCTTGAATTTTTCATAGCCATCGCGGCCACGTTCACGGAGCACACGATCCAGGGCCCGCTTCAGGCAACTTTCCGCCGCTCCGTTATCGGTGCCCCAGTTACTAAACCAGACGGGTTCCGGGTCATCTGCATCGACAGCCCGGATAATCAGCTGCACGCCATGGTCCACGTCGTCATACCCGGCAACGGTTCGACTCAGCAGCAGATCCGGTTCGGGGAATCCATCGTCGTGGCGCAAAAGGTTTGGATAGCATTTTCCGTACGCATTGATGTGGGCACGGACAATGCCGAGGCCATCACGTACAGGATTCCTGTTTTCACCTTCTCTCGCCTTAGGACGATTCGCAATGATGCCTTCGATGTTGAATTGATTGGCGTAGAGCAGCAGTCGGACAAGTGACTGTTCGTCATCCGGATCGCCTCCCGCATCTGTTTCGACGATCAGTCGAAGCCGAGGTTCGGTGGCATCGGCTACGCTGCCTGACAACTGTGTTGCGGCCACCGGGATCAGAAGAAAGCAGACAGAGATGAACAGCAGACGCAATCGATCAAAACGCATGGGATTTCATCCTGACTGTCTTCAAACAAGAATCTCTTTCACGACATGCCCGTGCACATTTGTCAGGCGGCGTTGAATTCCGTTGTGATAGAATGTCAATCGCTCGTGATCAATGCCAAGAAGATGCAGCACAGTGGCGTGCAGGTCGTAAGTCGTGACAGGGTTTTCGATGGCCGTGTAGCCGATTTCATCCGTCGCGCCGAAAGCGAATCCGGGTTTCAGTCCACCACCGGCAAGCACGTTTGTGAATCCTTCGGGATGATGATCCCGTCCTTTGCTAAGGGTACCTTTGGCCGCCTGAGCGTACGGTGTGCGACCGAACTCGGTCGTGATCATGACGATCGTGGAATCCAGCAGGTTGCGTTGACGCAGATCTCGAATCAGTCCGGCAACGGGACGATCAATCCGCAGGGCTTCTCCGGTGTGGCTCTTGTAACCGTTTCCAGTGATATCGCCGTGAGCATCCCACGAAACGCCATCGCCGGTCCACAACTGCACGGTTCGTACACCACGTTCGATCAAGCGTCTGGCTGCCAGGCAATTGCGGGCGGTATCACGGCACTCTTTACGGTCAAGTCCGTAGAGTTTTCGGATATGCTTCGGTTCGCTACTGAAGTCCATGGCTTCGGGGATTTCTGCCTGCATTCTGGCTGCCAGTTCGTAGCTGCGAATACGAGCGGTCAGCAGATCCTGATGGACGTGCTGTTCCAGGTGCCGGGTGTTTAGCTGAGCCAGCAACTCCAGTCGCTCGCGCTGTGCGTCGGCGTCCAGTCCACTGGCTGGCTGGAGATCGAGAATTGGGGGACCACCTCTGGTATTGAACGGAACTCCCTGGTGCTCGGCGGGCAGAAAGCCACTGCTCCAGTTGAATGAACCGCCAGCCGCATTAGGAATGCCTCGGACATCCGGCAACACGACAAAACTCGGCAGGTTGTCGCTCAGATTACCCAGCCCATAGGATAGCCATGAGCCCATCGCCGGGAATCCCATTTGTCGAAAGCCAGTGTTGGCCTGAAAGATACCCGGAATATGGTTCGCCGTTTCCGCGACCATGGAATTGATGACAGTCAGCTCATCGGCAACCTCGTTCAGTTGCGGAAACAGTTCTGACATCCACAAGCCGCTTTCGCCCCGCTGCCTGAAGGGGTAATGCGACTTGTGAAGTCGGCCCGCTTTACCCATGAACGGGTCTGCTGTGCCGAATTCCCTGGGCAGCTCTTTGTTATGATACTTTTCGAGGTTTGGCTTGTAGTCGAACGAATCGACCTGACTCAAACCGCCCCCCAGGAAGATATGAATGACATGTTTTGCCTTTGCCGGATGGTGCAACCCTTTCGTGCCAGGCGAATCGCCCTGTACCGTTCCGTCTCGCACGAACAAATCGACCGCCGCGATGCGTGCGACGCCGAGGGAAGCATGGGACAGAAAGTTTCTGCGCGTTGAATCAGCCGAGGCCATATTGGGTTCACTCCACAAACAGAAACTCATTGGTATTCAGCAACACCAGACCTAGTTGGTCCAGGCCGCGTTTCTCGGCGAAATCCCCGGACAGTTCCAATTCCATAGGCTGAGGTGTTCTGCCGAAGGTCCTTCGATACATTCGAACGACCTGTTGTTCGAGCCTTCCGCCTGCTTCGCGCTGAGTCTGTTTTGCCAGTTCCGCTGCACACTGTTCCACAAATCGGCTGTTCAGCAGCGACAGCGACTGCACCGGCGTAATCGTCTGCGGTCGCCGTGGAAGCATGACGGACGGATCGGGGCAGTCGAGCGATTCCAGCAGGGGATTGTTGCCGCTCCTCGCCCAGAGTCGGTAAATCGTTCGTCGATTGACCTCCTCATTGAATTCACCTGTCGGATCGGTGAATTCGTGGTTGTTGCCAAGCTTTACTGCCACATCTCGAAAGCCTGGACCGCCCTGTTTGCGATTCAGCGCGCCGCTGACCGCCAGCATGGCATCGCGCGTCGACTCCCCATCAAGTCGCCGTGCGTTGGCTCGCCACAACAGCCGATTGTCGGCGTCTGTTTCCTGAGCCGCCGGATTGCGCACATTGGATGCCTGTCGCCATGTGGCCGATGTAACGATCAGACGGTGAAGAGGTTTGATCTTCCAGCCTTCGGAAACAAACTTCTGTGCCAGCCAGTCAAGCAGTTCCGGATGGGAGGGGCGTCCGCCGGCAAAGCCGAAATCACTGGGCGTGTCGACGATGCCCTGACCGAAATGATAATGCCACAGCCGATTCACCAGCACGCGCGAAGTCAGTGGGTTGCGTGCGTCGGTGACCCACGTGGCCAGTTTCGTCCGACGATCGGCTTCCGGTGCATCAGGGCTCAGGCCAAATTCTGCTGGTAAGCCGGCACGTGAAAGCGAATCCAAACCGGCGGGCGAAACCACATCGCCCGGATTCCGATAGTCTCCTCGAGCCAGCACATGAAACACGGGCGGCTGAACCGGAATGATCACATGGGCCACGCCATCAAACGGCACAGCAGGCTCCGCCATTTCCAGACGCTGAAGCTCCTGACGCAGTTGTTGAAACCGTGAACGCTCGCCGGCCGATGCGCGGACGAACAATTCTTCCAGTGATTCGCCTGCACGAACGTCACGAGATCCTGATGCAAAGTTGCGAGCGACCTGGTTTGCCGGCAACGCTTTGTTGTACAGCCCGATGAAATGCAGTTTTCCTTCCCAACGGCGATTGCCCGTTAACTCATCGCCGAGCGCCAGTTGAAAAGTATCGTCCCAGTTGGAAAGGTCACCACCAAACTGTCGTTCGGCAACGTGTTTCCCATCGACGTAGCAACTCACATTTCCGGACAAGTCAAATGTATACACAACGTGAGTCTTCTGTGTCGTCACTGTCCCGTTGGGAGTGGTCAGCGAAGGCAGGCCGTTCTGATCTGTTTTTGTGGTGCGGAATCGCAGATCAAAACGATTGCCATCCTGACCAAAAGTAAAGTTTCGCCGGGCAGAATCTTTCGACAGGGTTACGATTCTCGCCGGGCCGCTTTGTTTGTCCTTTGCCGGAGTGAGCCACACTTCGATTGAAAACTCGTTTGTTGTCTTTGCCGCTGTGACTAATCGGGTGGCTGGTCCCGTTGAGGCAAACGCATGCTGGCCGCCACTGACAAGATTGAGCGGCGGATCCACGCGGCTTTGATCGGGCAGTGACTGTCCGATCGTTTCGTCCGGCAGGTACAGAATCTGTAGCCCTTCGATCGGATTCCCTGCGCCGGAATCTCCGTACTTATCACGTACGAGCTTTTCGTGGATTGTAAGTTCACGGCGGAGGGTGTCGCGTCTGTTTGTCCATAGGCGATAGGCTTCACTGTCTGGTCGCGCGGTGATGCCCTGTCGCTCTTTTTCCTGTTGTGTAACACCGCCCAGTGCCGCGGCCAGTTGGTAATATTCACGCTGCGAAATGGGATCAAACTTATGATCATGGCAGCGAGCGCAATTGGTGGTCAGGCCAAGGAAAGACTGTCCAAACGCCGCAACCAGATCTTCCAGGTCATCCTGTCGCACGGCCTTTCGCATTTCGGGCGAACCTTCGTTGTGCCCAACCTGATCCCAGGTGCCACAGACTAGAAAACCCGTCGCCAGCAGCGCGTCAAGATCATCAGGATACAGCACATCGCCCGCAATTTGTTGACGCACAAACTCGTCGTATGGCAAATCGTTATTCAAGGCATTGATGACCCAGTCGCGATACCGCCATGCGTTTTCGCGAATACGATTCCGTTCAAAGCCCTGACTCTCACCGAAGCGAATCACGTCTAGCCAGTGCCTGGCCCAGCGTTCACCGTAGTGAGGTGACTGCAGTAATCGATCCACCACTGCTGTGTATGCTTCGGGATGATCTCCAAAGGTCGCCAGGTCAATTTCAATATCGAAGAGCTCCTCCTTCAGTTTGCCGTTTTCCTCCTTCAGCAGCGGAGGCAAACCAATCAGGTCAAAATATAATCGCCGCAGCAATGTTCGACCGTCAGCCTGTTCCGAGGGGGCAAGCTGTTTTGATTCCAGTTTTGCAAGCACGAATCGGTCCAGCTCATTTCGGGGCCAGCTGGCATCGCTCACGTTTGGCACGGCTGGACTTGTAACTGGCTGCAGCGACCACCAGTCATAGCCACCACGATCCTGGGTCGAGAAACGAAACGGATCGATTGGATCAGATCCCCACCTGGCCCCGTCTGCGATCCATTTTCTCAACAGCTCTTTTTCGCTGCTCGGCAAGTGTTCCTTTGGCGGCATCTCGTCAGCATCAATCCGCTGCCAAAGCAGGCTGCCCTGCGGATTGCCCGGAAGAATTGCCGCTCCGCTTTCACCACCGGCCATCGCATCGGCAGAACGCGACAGATTCAGCCCACCTTCGTTCGTTGAGCTATTGTGACAATTCAGGCATCGCCGAACGAGCAGTGGGGCAACCTCATTGTCAAAATGCCCCCCAGGCTCGCCGCCAATCGCGGTTTCTGTATGAAGCAGCAATACAACGATGCAAAAGAATAATCTCGAAATGAACGCCACACATGATGCGAGGTGAGGTTCCGACTGTTGGTCATCGTGAATGGCATGCCGTAAACGTTCACTCCCTGTTCTCGGGGCGTTCCAAATTCCGGTTGTGATGGTAGTCGTCACCATGTGATGCCCTGATCGGTGCAACGAAAGATTATGTAAAGGCCTGATAAGCGGAATTCGTTCCGGACAATTTATGAGCGATGCTCGAATCGCATGTTGGGAGACAGAGAAGTCGGTGTCTCCGTAAAATGAAGGACTCCCGTCACCATTGTTCAGAAAAGAAGGCCGTTTTGCACGGCTCCGTTCCATCATGGAGTGCGGAATCGCGACTTTGATTTGCGTGTCCGGATCTGTTTTCGACTGACACAAGACAGTGGATCTGGAAATGACGTCCCGGAAAATGGCTGCGTTTACTGAAGCGTCAACAGCGCACCCTGACAGCTGGAACCAGCTCCTGCAGTGCAGCCGTAACAGTGCCGACCCACCGAAATGGGTTGGTCTGACAGCAGGTTGGCTTTGTATTCACGGATATGCATTCCTGATGCTGTCGATATCGGGAGATCAAGCATCTGATTGAAGTCGCAATCGAAGAGATATCCCTGCCAGTCTACTGAAAGTGTTGTGCGACACATCAGTTCCTCCAAAGCGTCGGGGTTGAAGGAATTGACCAGTAACTGCATGTAGTGCTCATAACGCCCGCTGGTCAGCAGGTCATCCAGGAAGCGGCTGATTGGCATATTTGTAATGGCATACAGATGATTGAATCTGATGTCGTAACGATCTTTCAATTGTTGCCGGTAACTTTGTTCAAGCTTCCTCTGGTCTGGCGGCAGAATCGCGCCGACGGGATTATAGACAAGTGACAGTGTCAGGTTCCCTGGATCTGCTGCGTAGCCCATACGATTCAGAATCTGAAGAGCCTGAACAGATTTCTGAAAGACTCCTTCACCACGCTGCGTATCGCAGTTTTCCTCCAGGTAACAGGGCAGTGATGCCACAACCTCAACTTCGTGTTGAGCGAGGAATTCCGGAAGATGCGTATATCCGGGGGCCGTCAGGATGGTCAGATTGCATCGATCAGTCACTCGGCAATTTCTGCTCCGCACTTCGCTCACAAACCATTCGAAGTGCGGATTCATTTCCGGTGCACCGCCAGTCAGGTCGACAGTCTCGATGGAACCTTCATCGATAACTCGAAGGCAGTGTTCAAAGACTTCTTTGCTCATCAATTCTCGCCGATCCGGCCCGGCGTCAACATGGCAATGTCGGCAAGTTTGGTTGCACAGTTTTCCCACATTCACCTGAAGTGTTCTTAAGGTGGATCGACGCAGAGCGGGGACGGAGTGTATTTCAAGTGTTGACTGAAATTCAGGGATAGTGTCCGAGTGACAAGTTGCGAGGATTTCTCTCTGTCTCGCCGCATCGGCCAGTGGGTGGCCTTGTCTGAGCAGCGTCAATGATGCCATGGTCATGTCCGGGGGTAAGATAATTCTGGCTGGATTTGCGATGAGCTGACGTCCAAAGTCCTGGGTGAAAAGCTTTCAAGGAATTGAAGGAACTCGTAAATTGTGTTTAGCAGCACGGTTCATCCATGTTGTCGCAATTCGAATTTGATTCCACGGTTGCTCGATAGTCTGCGCCTTTTGTTTCGGATGCTGTTCTGAGTTTCTGGCGTTTACAGTCGTACGGCGCTGCGTCTTCTGTGCGAATACTGATTCGTGGTTCAACGGGTTCGAAGAGTCCATTGTAGGGAGCACGCTGAAGCAGCTGGAATGTTTTGTCGCAAACTGCCATTCGCTGGCCCCGCACGTAAACATGGCCGTCATCATCTTCCACCCGACGAAACGGACCCTTATAAATCACCGCCTGGTTGCGTTCCAGACAGGGCCCCTGTTTGCCCTTCCACGCGACAACAGTGATGGACCGGAATTCGATGCCTTCGACGGTTTGCCAGGGTTCCGTCTGGCGCTTCGCAATGGAGATGCCATGGAAGCCTGCATCGGCAAACGCCTGAAGAAACAGGTCTTCCCGGAATGCTCCGGACAGGCACCCTGACCACAGATATCCATCCTTCTGCATGTGATCAGGGACAATTTCGTCGCTGACAATATCGCTGATCACTGCCCGTCCGCCACGTTTGAGGACGCGAAAAATTTCTCTGAATAGCTGATGACGGTCCTGCTGTCGTACCAGGTTCAGAACGCAATTTGAAACGACGCAGTCGGCGGAATCACTGGCAATCAGCGGTTGTTCTGTTCGAAGTTGTTCTTCCTGAGTGCGCTGATTCAGCCAGGCGGCCGAACTGTTGACAGGCTGATGCTGAAGTCGCTCATTCAGCAATTGAAGGTCGAGTTGCAGATCCTGGATCATTCCGTAGCGGAAGTCGACGTTGGAATAGCCAATCTCCTCTGCAATCTGATGCTGATATTTGCGAGCGAGTTCCAGCATATCGCTGTTACAGTCTACACCAATCACGCGCCCCCCGGGGCCAACGACCTGTGACATGATGTAGCAAAGTTTGCCGGCACCTGAACCCAGATCGATAACGGTGTCACCCGCGTCGACCCAGACACTTGGATCGCCGCATCCATAGTCCTTGTCGATGATCTCCTGCGGTATCACTTCCAGATATTGTCCGGAATACTGAATCGGACAGCACAGTTGCGGCTCCACTTTTCTTGAGGCAGCTGCGTACCGCTCATACACGGCCGCTTCGGGGGGTGAATTCGACGCGGGCAAAGATTCCTGCATGCTGACTTCCATTGCTGATGACCCATGCTGAACACCTGGGCAAATGTGAGTTCAGTGATCAGGATAGGAAACGTCTTCCTGCTGGGAAAGCAGGCGGGCATCATTCACGCAGATCTTTATCGGCAGGGATCCGGCTGATTACCGTCGCGAAAGCACGCCATTCCCGCGCGAAACAGCAGCTTGCCACGAAAGGATGCGGGTTCTGTTCCGACGTGATTTGCTCGATGGTGTCTGCGCAGGCTTCAGGATGGTGACGCGTTTATCAGGGTAATACGGTTTCGGCCCGGGCATTTCCTGACAATTGAGTATTGTTTAGTCGATGACATAAAGCGGCGAATCGTTCGTCGTCCCTGACTGGATACAAATCAGGTTGCTTTTCGATCAGAAACGAATCCTGAAGTCCATCAGCGACGGCTTTGTTTAAAGCGGCGATTGCGGCATCCAGCAATTCTGTCCTGGCATCGTCATCGGCATACCGATACAGTTGGGCCAGTGCACGGGCAATGTCCAGATGCAGGTCGGCATCTTTGGCGTCGCCAGCGGACAACTCTTCGATCAGGGCCTGAGCTGCCATGGCATTGCCCATTCGGGCTTCTGTCAGCATCAGGTTGACACTGTTGTTTTTGTCATCACTGACAGCCAGCATTTCTGATCTGACAACACGAGAGCGTTCCAGCAGCACGGTCGCTTCGTCTGTCTGGTTTTGCAGATCTCTGGCGGTAGCCAGATAGTACAAACCATGCCCAAAGCTGCGTTTGTAGTCCGCATTCTTCGGATCGGCTTCGTAGAGCGTTTCGCTGAGCAGCAGAGATTCTGCCATCGCGGCGGCACCCTGATCCACCCTGCCCACCCGCACCATATACTGACCAAAATTCCTTAAATGCCGCGCGAGCTGGTCTTTTGCATTTAAATCATCGGGATTGTCCTCAACTGAAGTTCTTCGATCTTCAATCACAGCCAGATACACGGGGACGGCCTGTTCTGCTTTACCCAGCGTGCACAAAATATTTGCCTGGCTGGAACGAGCAATATCGCTGCTCTGACTAAAGAACTGTCGAATCAGGGGGATTCGGTTGGCTGGCTGTTGTTTCACCCAGTCGGCGTCATTCTGGATGTCATCAAGAATGGCCTGACACACATCGCCGGCCTCCGAAAAATACTCAGAGGCCTGATCCAGTTGCCCCAGCTTTTTGGCCCCGCTCCCCAGTTCACGCAGCGTTCCCTGCAATGGGACTGCAACTTCGAATTTTACCGGGCCGGGAACCGTCGCGGTGGGGTCGGACAGGGGGTGGGCGATAATGTCACGCAGTTCGGCGAGTGCTTCCTGCAGTAATTTTTCCTTGCTGGCTGGATCACCCGTCACGCGTTCTCGTAGTGGAGCCCATTCGAGACAGATCATCGCAAGATTGTAGCGGGTGGCATCAATTCGGCCCTTTTCAAGAATTCGCTGCTGTGCCACTTCGTAGATTTTTTCGAATGTTACATTCGCTTCTTCCAGCTTATCGAGACTTAGCCAGGCTTTGGCAATTTTGAAACGAATCGTCATCAGCGTCGGAATTGCCTCCCCCCTGATGCCGCCTACGAGCGCCAGATCCAGTTCATTACAACGCTTTTCGACCATTTTCAGCAGATCGATTCGAAGCTCCGTGGTTCCTGCTTCCTTCGCGATGCGGTCATCAACTTCGGTGATGATCAGCTGAATATTTTCCAAAGCTTTCTTTGCCTGTGATTCGGCCAGTTGCTGATTCTTTTCCGCCTGCAATTGGGCTTCGTGAGCCAACAATCGCTGCCGTTCAGCTTCCTGCTGTTCTTTGATCGCATTTTCTTCGTTGGCGATAGCGATTGCTCGCTGTTCTTCGGCAATCCTGCGTTGGTTTTCGGCTTCCTGCTGCTGTTCAATGGCTTTCTGTTCGTTGGCAACGGCGATCGTCCGTTGTTCTTCTGCAATACCACGCTGGGTGTTGGCGTTATCGCGTTCTTCCTGCGCGTTGTCGCGTTCTGTGGCGATGATGGCGGCCTGCGCCGAAGTGGTCGACCACGCCCACGTGGAAATCAGAGCGGTTGCCATCAGCAAAACACCGGCCAGCATCGATGGAATTGCCACGGTTGGGTTTCGCCTGCACCAACGAACAGCGCGTTCCAGCTTGCTGATGGGGCGTGCCAGAATTGGTTCGCCATTCAGGAATCGCTGCAGGTCGTCGGCCATTTCCTGGCAACTACCGTAACGCGCCGCCGCGTCTTTCTGCAGAGACTTCATGCAAATGGTTTCGAGGTCGACAGGAACACTCGGCTGCATGTCTCTGGGAGTGACAGGATCGTTGTTGATCACCTGCATTACGGTTTCGATCGCACTATCGGTCAGAAACGGCGGTCGACCGGTTAGCATCTGGTACAGGATGGCTCCCAGCGAATACAGATCAGACCGGGGAGTCACCGACGACAATTCTCCTCGGGCCTGTTCGGGGGGCATGTAGCTTGGACTGCCCATGACGGTCCCGTCACTGGTGTCGGTGGATCCCTCTGTATCTACTTTTTTGGCGAGGCCAAAGTCTGTGATTTTGAGGGAACCATCGGTTCCGATCAGTACGTTGGCGGGCTTCAGGTCCCGATGCAGGATATTGTTATTGTGCGCGTACTGCATGGTTTCGCACAGGCGATGCGCAATTTCGGCGGCCTGCCGCGGAGTTCGTGGCTGTCGCACCAGCTCTTTTTGCAGGTCTGTTCCGTCGACGAACTCCAGGGAAAAATACGGCAAATTCTGATGTTCACCGATGTCAAAGATCTGCACGATGCCGGGATGCTGCAGGTGAGCGACAGCGCGGGCTTCGGCCACAAAACGCTTGAGCGCGTCAGCACTGGAATACTTGCCGGCAAGGATCATCTTTAAAGCGACAACACGATTCAGCTTGCGGTGGCGGGCTTTATACACCACGCCCATGCCGCCCCGACCCAGTTCGCTCAACACGATGTAGTCGCCAACGACTCGTGAATTCACCGCATGATGCCCGTCAGTTCCAGGGTCGATCGCCTCTGTCTCGAGGCCTCGGCGCATTGCCCTCCGTATTCGGCGTCGGATTCTTCGGTGTTGCCGGGGCGATTGCCGACGGTGAAAGTGAAAATCCAGCGTCGGGGGCTGATGATGGTGCGATCAGCGTGTCCGCGGTGCCCGTCGATTCGGCAGGGCTCACTGCGGTTTGATGGAAAGCACTGGTTCTGGTGGCTGGATTATTCGATCCTGCCGGGGCAGATCCTGCATTTGTTCCTGCAGGCGGCATACCGATCATCGTTTCCTGGACCTGAGCGGCAAGCCGCGGAGTCAGAGTATCCTCTTCGCCTTCCCCGCCGGCGGCTGATACCGTGTGAGGCGGATTGTGGCCGCCCATTCCTGCGGTCAAATCCTGATGTGTGTCATGGCCTTTCTGTGGCGTGGCTGCCAACGTATCTGATGCAATGAAGGTAGTTTCCGGATCAATGCTGTCCGACTTCTTTTGGCCATGCGGGTGATCGTGTTTGACGGTTTCGCTGGTGGTTTGGTCAGGGAGGTTGTTTTCGTCAGGAGAACCTGATGGTTTATTCATGGCATCGAAGCTTTGAAAATACATTGCGAATCATGGAATCAACCTGATGCCCGGGATGTCCGCCTCATCAACTCGTGGTGTTAGATTTTCGCCTTCGCCCTGCCCGAAGACTCGCCCATGAAATTCCCCCAATGAAAAGGGCTGCAAATGAGGTGGGCTCCGGGACGGCAGCAGTTGGGGACATCGTGATGTTGCCTCCGAAGGAGAGCGTTTCGTCGATTAGAATCAGATCCCCTGCATCGTCGTAAAATTCGAAGAATCCGTCCAGGAAATTCGGGGCGATTGTAAAGGTGTCGCCAAGGGCCAGAGATGGATCGGTTCCGGAAGGCAGACTGTGAGTGACATCGAGTTGAGCCAACAGTTTGCGAGTGGATCCCAGGACTGAATATCCATTGGCACCCACGTTCAGGTCTGAACCTTCCAACTCCAGCGGAGAAGCACCCAACATATGAAGTGGATCGGCTTCACCCAGAAAGATGTAGTCAGCGTCTAATGTTTCTGACAGCAATTGCGGATCACTGAAGCTCAGGCTTCCAACATTGGCAGGATTGGCGACGATATCGAAATCAAAGCCAAATGCGGCGACATTCACCTCTCCATCTTCGGAGTAGACCCAGACATCGACAGTTCCGGATCCACCGATTGTTAACGAGGTACTATCGACTTCCACAACGATGTCAGCGTGAAGAGTTTGGCCGCCGCCAGCCATGAGAGCGGAAACCATGGCAAAGGAAATACATAAGAGCTGGGATCGCATATTTCTATTCTTTTGTAAGTTGCTCACGTTTGTTGATAGTCAGGGGAATTGATTCGGGGCAGGACCACTGGTGTGTGACTGCAAGCCCGAAGAACGAATTAATCGTCCAGATAATCGAACAGATCTTCCTTCAGACGCACGCCGACGTTACGCGTGGCAAACAATCGATCGGAGATGGCAACTCGCTGATCGCCATCGATGTCACCATCCAGATTGGCACCTCGCTGCCCATACTGGCTGTTCACGACAGCCTGATCCAGACTGTCGACAATGCCACTGCCATCCGCATCGCCAAAGACGCGGAAGAATTCGAAGTGCTGGTCGTCCCAGTTGCCGTCGTCGTCAGAATCGATGCTGATGCGATAGAAACCGTTTCCGCTGGCGGATCGACGATCGCCTCCAACTCCCTGAGCTCCGAAGTCCAGGGTAATGGACGGACCGTTAACGGATGCTGTTCCCGCTGGTACAACAACGCCGGTGCCAACCGCCACAGATTCAGCGTCGAGGTTGAATCGTTCCAGACGCAGGCGATTGTTATCGAGCAGGCTTTGCAGACCGGCGGCGTTACTGAAGGTGATATCCAGATAACGAATGAAGGATCGCTGGTTGGCTCCTCTTTGCACGTCGATACCGGTCGCCTGCAGTCCGGCCGGTTCGGCAAATATTCTCGTCAGCACGGAGTCGGCGGATTCCGGAGCGTCTTCTACGTTCTGGCGGGAGTCGATTCCGACGCTGTAAAATCCATAGGTGTGTTGTTGTCCATCGACGATGCCCTGATAGGTCATCATCGCAACTCGTGTCCCATCACCTCGATCGGTGGTCGGCGATTCACCAACTAGCTGGGGAATACCGCCGTCGATTGAAACATAGAACTGAACGGTTTCCAGCATTCCGCCACCCAAATCGGTACCGGTAGCAGTGACTTCAATCAAACCTGAATCGGCGGCAGAAATCAGAGTGACGGCTGTTTCTGGTTTCTCCAGGTCACCCACAATGATGTGAGTATCCGGACCCAAAGGTTCGTCTTCCAGATTGCCGGCGTTGTCTTCAGCGACACTGCGGAACCAGTAGATGTGGTTGCTTTCGGCAGTGAATGTTGCCACCGGGCTGTCGGCGGCGATGGTTTGCCAGAATTCAAACGCTCCCTGGTCGACGGCTACGTAGATGTGGTAGCCGGCGACACCAGAGGCCTGATCGGAGGCGGTTTCCGGATCGTAACCATCCACCACGAAATCAAAAGTCAGCGCGGTTGCCTGCTGTGGTAGTTGCTGCACTTCGCTCACCGGAGCCGTCACATCAGACTGCGATCCACCCAGAATCACATCCGTTCCGCCGTTGCCCAGAATCACGTTTGTTCCGTCTGTCGACGTGGCATCGCGGAAGCCGTACATGATCAGCTGGTACCGTCCGATGTCTGTGTCATTCAGGCTGTCCAGAAATCGTCGTAGTACGTCCGGCTGATCCAGAATGTTATTGGGGTTCTCCGGGTTCAGTGGGCTGACAGGATTTGATGGAACCCCCAGGGGATCGCCGTCATATCGATGGAAGGTGTCGACTTCGACGTAGTAGGTGCCGTCCGTCGGAATCAACAGGTCGAACAATGCCGAATCTGTCGGTTCGAGGGTATCATCATTGACCGCCAGACCGCCGTAGTAAGGAAGCAGTTGACCGCTGGAGTCGTAGACACGCAGGATGGAATCCACGAAGTTGTTCGGCTGGTTTCCAAAGACGGAAACAGACATCAGTTCCAGAGTGAAGACGTCGCCAGCCTGAGCCGTAAACTGATAAAAGTCACTTTCGCTCACCTGCCCGCCTGCACCATCGGACACCAGCTCAATTTCACCATGGATCGCCTGATATACCGCAGAAAAACGGTCGCCTGAATTGATGCCGCGAGTCAGCGTATTCGGCAGATTCAGCCGGCTGAATTCAACTGGCTGAGCTGTCGCGATATCGGCTTTGGAAGTGGTGCTTTCCGTTGTGTGGATATCGGCTGGTTCTGACATGGCTGCCACCAGCTTGATGACTTCCCGTTCGCCGAAGAATAAATCTTTCAGGTCATCAAATCGAGTTGAACCAACCGACGCCGGCGAACTGGAGATATGATCGAACGTTTCCAGAGCACTGACCGGACCCGTGTAATCGGGCTTGAAACGATCGCTCCCTGTGGCAATGTTGACTCCAAAACCAATCGGACCAAACGCGTCCTGATGTCGCAGTCCTAGCAGGTGGCCAAGTTCGTGAGCAATGATTTTTGACGTGAGCTGCACAAAGCTGGCACTGGATCCCGCTGGTTTGGCCGATCCCACAGGGTCGGTGGCCAGAAGCTGCTGCGGTGACTCTGTGTCGCTGTGAGAACCATACGACGCATGATCATCGATCGGAATAGCGTCCAGACTGGATACGATGCCACCCAGCAAGCCGTTCACCTGGACCACAGCCGTGCCGCCCAGATTTGTGTTGCCCAAATCAATCTCACTGGCCAGACCACCAGGTCGACCCGAATCTGGTGTTTGGTTGATAAAGATCGTCGCATATTCGGATGCTGAAATGTCAGCTGCGTCTGTTGTGAAGTACACATCGAACCATGGATTGGATGGATCCGGGCCGTGATAGACTTCACTCAGTCGATTCAGAATGCTCTGTCGTTCTGACGGCGTGTAGACATGCTCGCCGGTATCTGTGTACGAATCAAAATCAAGCAGTACCCACTGGACGTCGTTGCGGCGAGCTGCTTCCGGAGCGGAAAAATCGGCCTGGTAGTCGGCTCCGCTTAACAGATTGTCTCTGGCGTTTCCGGAAATCGTATCTCCAAAGCGAGTGCCAATTACGTTTTCAATTCCCAGTCCATCGCTCAGCTGGAACGTCATTCCGCCAAACGATTGTGAAGTTGTCAGACCAAGGTCCAGATTCAGGGCACCGCCGGTAAACGCGGAAAAGTCCAGTGTGTCGCTGCTGTTGTCTGCGACGGAATCAAAGGATTCGATCACAGACACTGCGGTCAGCCGATCGCCTACAAAGACAAAGGTGTCGTCACCGATTCCGCCGTTGGCGATGATGTTCCCAGCGCCGGCCAGCAGCAGGCTGTCATTCTGGTCGCCGGTGTTGACTTCGCCGGTGTTAAAGTCGCCGAGGATCGCCACAAAGTCGCGCCCCGCACCCACATCAACCGTCAGCGCTTGGCCGCTGGTATAGATCTCAACCGAATCCTGACCATCCAGACCGGTGATCAAAACGGATGCCACTGAAACGTCTGCAATCCAAACACCATTTTGCCCCCTGCCCAGATCCGCCACGATGGAAGCGGCCTGACCGCCCCGACTGATCAGCGTATCGTTGCCATCGTCGCCAGTGAACGCGATGCCCCCCGTCAGCTTTGCGGTGTTGGTAAAGCTGTCATTGCCTGTTCCGCCACTGACCATGAGTGTAGCCACGAAGCCATGGCTTCGAATATCGTCGTCACCGGCACCTCCATTGATCGTCAGTTCAGTCACCTGAACGGCGTAGCTTTCGAACGAATCGTCACCGTCTCCACCGTTAAAGGCGATAAAGCCCAGGTTTCTGCCTTTGACGAACAAGCTGTCACGGCCGTCTTCTCCTGACAGAGTGACGCCGGTGACGCTGTCACCATCGATCACAAAGGTTTCATTGCCGGTTCCGCCCAGGATGGTGGACGATGTCAGACGCCTGCCGCTGCTCTGGAACGCGTCGTCGCCGGCTTGCCCTTCGAATTGCAGCTGCGACACATCGTTGCCGTCGTTGAATACGACATCATTGCCAGCACCGCCCAGGATGGTAATGCCCACCACCAGGGAACCCGTGTTCTGAAATCCGTCGTCGCCATCGCCGCCGCCGAAGGTGATATCAGAAACATCGTCGGCAGCGTTCAAGAATCGATCATCGCCGCCAGCCCCGGTCAGCATAATTTCGCTGGCACTGGTGCCACCCACCAAATTCAGCAGCGTGTCCGCATCGTCGCCGCCAATCAAGTGAAAGCGTGTCAGGCCTGCTCCCTGATTGCGAAACACGTTCAGGCCGTTGCCTGCGTCAAACGTAATATCAGCCACGGACTGACCAAAGTTCTCAAATCGATCTGCATCGTCGTTGCCTGTAAACGTCGACCCGGCTAGCCGGTTGCCAAGGTTAACAAACAGGTCATCTCCGATACCTCCGAAGTAGTTCAATGCAGAAACGTCGTTACCTGTGTTCACCAGAAGGTCAACACCGCCGCCTGCATCGAATAAAACGCCGGTCAGCCCGAGGCCTTTGTTTTCAAAAATGTCGTCACCAATACCACCCAGAAACGTCAGGTTTGAAATCCCATCGCTGGCGTTTACGAACACATCGTTTTCCGATCCACCATCAAACAAGATCGATTCGTAACCCGACGCATAGTTATGCAGAACATCAACGCCCGCTCGCCCGTAGAATTCAACGGTGGAATCGCTGGCTGCCGTACCTGAACCTCGCAGTATCAGAATGTCGTCGCCCGATTCTGTTTCGCCATCTCCTGTAAAGCTGATGGCTCGCACGGCAACGCCCGAATTCAGCAGCACGTCATGACCGCTGCCGCCATCAAACGAAATGAAGTCGATGTCGCTGCCCGAGTTAATCACAGCATCATTGCCATCTCCGCCGGTGATGGTTAACTTTGTGACTTGCTGGCCGGAATTCTGGAACACATCGCTGCCGGCTGCACCATCAAATTCAATCAGGCCAATCAGGCTGCCTGTGTTCACAAACAGGTCGTCGCCGTCTCGTGAAGGATCGGCCAACGGATTAGTCGCCGAACCGCCGCCATAGAAGGTCAGCGTTGCGATCGAATCCTGAATATTCAGCAGCCGGTCGTCGTCCGCTCCGCCGGTAAATGTCAGGCTGGTGACTACGCCGCGATTGACCAGCAGGTCCGAACCATCGTCACCGCCAAAACTCAGCGTTCCGATACTGCCGCCGACGTTTTGCAGCACGTCATCGTCGGCACCGCCGGAAAACGTGAGCGTGGTAATGCTGGCCGAATTGAATAGGACGTCCGATCCATCGTCGCCCCCAAAATTCAGCGACGTGATCGTTCCCGCACGGTGGATCAGCACATCGTCATCGGCCCCACCCGTAAAGATCAACGACGCAATGGTGCCCTGGTTCAGAAGATTGTCGGCTCCGTCGTCGCCACCAAAATTCAGAGTGGACGAAATGGTTCCGCTGTTCACCAGCAGATCATCGTCGGCCCCACCGTTGAATGTCAGAGCAGCGATTGTGCCTGAATTGCTCAGCACATCGAATCCATCATCGCCGCCAAAATTCAGCGTCGTGGAGATGGTGCCGGTGTTCTGCAGGACGTCGTCATCGGCCCCGCCGGTAAACACCAGCGATGCGATGGTGCCCGAATTCGACAACACGTCCAAACCATCATCGCCACCAAAGTTCAGGCTGCCAATGTTCAGCCCGCTGTTGATCAGCGTGTCTGATCCATCGTCGCCGCCGAAGTTCAGGGTAGTAATACCACTGGCCGTGTTGATCAGGACGTCATCGTCGGCTCCGCCGTCAAACGTCAGAGTAGTAACAGTGCCGTAATTCAGTAGCGTGTCAAAGCCGTCGTCACCGCCAAAGTTCAGCGTTCCGACAACCCCTGTGCCGCTTAGCAGAATGTCGTCGTCTCCGCCGAAGCTAAGTGTTGTCGACACGGGACCGTTGTTGATCAGTACGTCGTCGTCCGCACCACCGCCAAACGTCAACGTGCCAATTTGGCTCAGGTTTACCAGCACGTCGGCGCCGTCGTCACCGCCGAAGTTCAGCGAAGTAATCGTGCCCGCACCACTCAGCAGAATGTCTCCGTCCCCACCAAAATTAAGAGATGTCGGCACCAGACCATTGTTGACCAAGATGTCATCATCCGCGCCGCCGTTAAAGGTCAGGCTGACGATGGTGCCGGTATTCAGTAGAGCATCCAGGCCATCGTCGCCACCAAAATTCAACGTGGTCGTGATAGAACCTGCATTCCGAAAAACATCATCATCGGCTCCGCCATTGAAGGTCAGTGAGGCCATCGTGCCAAGGTTCAGAAGCGTGTCCGCACCATCGTCGCCACCAAAATTCAGTGAACCAATTGTCCCCTGCCCAGTGAGCAGCACTTCGTCATCCCCGCCGAAGTTCAGAGTTGTGGGCACCAAACCATTGTTGATGAACAGATCGTCGTCGGCACCGCCGCTAAAGGTCAGCGTGGTGATAGAACTCAGGTTGGCAAAAATGTCGGCTCCGTCATCACCACCAAAGTTTAAGATTCCAACAGTACCGACTCCCGTCAGCAGGATACTTTCGTCGCCGCCAAAGTTCAGTGTCGTGGGCGTGACCCCGTTGTTGAAGAAGATGTCATCATCCGCACCACCACGGAAGATCAGTTCCGCAATTGAACCGGTGTTGGTCAACACATCCAGCCCATCGTCGCCACCAAAGTTCAGAGTCGCGGTGATGGTTCCTGTGTTTTGCAGAATGTCATCATCCGCTCCACCGCCGAACGTCAATCCGGCGATCGTGCCGTTGTTGATCAGTACGTCATCATCTGCACCGCCACCAAATGTCAGCCCGACGATCGCGCCCGTGTTAATCAGTGTGTCCAGGCCATCGTCACCGCCAAAGTTCAGCGATGAAATCCCCGTGCCGGAAACCATCAGTACATCGTCGTCGGCTCCGGCATTAAAGCTGGCTCCGAAGGTATTCGATTTCACTCGCAGCGTGTCATTACCAGCGCCGGAACTGACGGTCGAATTTGAGGCAGCTGTCAGATCATCTCCAAATGTGCTGCCCACCAGTGCGGCAAAGTTACCCTGTGCGCCAATGAAGTGAGTATTCGCTTCTACCCGCCGGGAGCAACGTCCTGAGATGTCAGAACAAGGCCGCTGACTGCATCCAGATCATACGTGATGCCAAAATTGGCTCGTTCAAAATCCAGAGTGTTGCCGCCCTGATCGTCAAAGACCGTCAGCACACTGTTGGGCGTCAGAATGTACCGGTCATCGCCAGCGGTGTTGGGTGTGATCGGTGCCGAAGCGATCACGCCGGAAGGATAAGCATTGGCAGCATCATCGCCGTTGGCCAGGATGTAAATATCATCGCCGGAGCCACCGAACAAAATGTCCTGCCCGCTGCCCCCGTCCAGAATCAGGCGAATCGAAGAATGCGTCACGCCGGTGGCATCAATGACGTCGTCGCCGCCCAGGCCAAGAATCAACACGCCGTCCGTTCCGCCGACAAACGAATGATTATCAAGAACGATGTTGTCGGGGTTGGAGGTACCCACCTGCACTTCCAGCGAATAGCTGCCAAACCAGCCATCACTGTCGGTGACAAACAGCGTTACCAGAAAAACCGCATTCGGTGCGGCACTGCGGTCGAGCGTGAAGATCGATAAGTCACCCGTCTGCGCTGGCTGGCCGTTGGCGATCGCTTCCCATGCATATGTAATCGTATCATCCAGGCCGGGATCGAAGACGCTGACCACAGTTCTACCGCAAGAGGATCGTTCTGATTCGGCGCTGGCAGGAATTCCACCTGCGGAGCCACGTTGATGACTTCCAGATCAACGTTCTGCGTGTCAGTCAGTCCACCGTCATCGGTAATGGTCACCGACACGTTGTAGATCATGCCCGGCAGAGCGGCGTTGTCGCGATATTGATGAGACGCCTGATAGGTTCGCGTCGTCGAATCGACCACCGCTTCGGACTGATTGCCATCCGCCCACGTCACAATTACGGTGTGACGATCGTCCAGACCCGCGTCGGAATAGCTGCCGCTCAGGAAGACGGTATCGCCTTCCAGCGCACTCGGGTTATCAAACTGCGGCGTCCCCAGAACCGGGGCCACGTTGTTGACCACAACATTCAGCGTGCCGATACCAAACAGATCGCGGTTATCGGTGTCGGCGACTCGCATGGTGATTGTGTATTCCGTGCCAACAGCCGGATCGTTTACGTACTACGAGTATCCCCGAAAAGCTTGTCACGCCGGCCGGCAGATCGAATGATGTTTGGCCTCGCCCATCGCCCCAGCCAATAATCACCAGATGCGAATCCATGTTGCCGGATCAGTAAATGACCCGCCAATCGTAAACAAGTCGCCTTCGTTGATGCTTGCCACGCCGGTTTCATTATTCACCACCACATCCGTCGGCGCGGGCTGGAGACGGTGATGAACTGAGTCAGCAGCGCCGGATTCAGCGGTTCGTCATCGTCTGTGATTTCAATCTGCACCAGGAATCCCGGGTCTCCGTTGCGCGGTGTATCCAGATAGGTGTACGACAGATTGTTCAGCGACCGAATCCCGATAGCCGGAGTGAAGATTTCAATAGTGCCGTTGCCCCAGTCGACTTTGATTTCGTGCGTATCATCCAGTCCCGGATCTTCAAAGCTTAGATCCAGAGTTACCGTGTCTCCTTCGTTGATCGACGTCGATGAGAAGTTCGACGTCAGAATACCCGGCAGCGAGTTCTGAACTTCGATCAAAAGGACTCCGGCAGGCGTTGGGTCGCTGTTGCCTGCGACTTCGCGAATCGTCACGCTGACTTCGTACACGTCCGACGCTGTCGCCGAACCGCTGCTGTTGAAGTCATCGCGATACACATGAGTCGCCGTGAACTGCCGATCAGAACTGCTCAGCGGGATGGACGATGTCTGGCCATTACCCCAATCGATGTCCACAAAATAGCTGCCACTGGACAACGCGTCAGAAAATTCTCCCGTCAACGTGGCTGTGTCGCCTTCGATGATCGGACTGGTCAGGCTAAACGTATAAAACGCCGCTTCAGGGGTGTCGTTTTCGACGGTGACCATAAACGTTTGGGTCGCGGTCAGCAGACTGTTGTCGGTAATGCTGACGGTAACGATGTATGTGCCCGGAATTGTGTATTCGTGCTCCAGATCAAACTGAAAATCATCCAGCAACTGCAACGCTCGAACACCGGTGCCATCGCCATAATTAACAGTCGCCGTCCACGCCACCGAATCCGGGTCCACAAAGGCCCCCCGCTGCAACAACGAGTCTCCCGGAACAAGCGTAACGTCTGGCGGCGGATCAATCGTGGGAGCCAGAGAACTGCCGAGTTCGCCGAAGAGGAACGACGGCGAAAACAGAGACATGCGGTCAGAAGCAGCATCCAGCGCAGAGCTCTGCCCAATGGTCGAAAACCGCATGCCTTCGAAAAAGCCATCCGGCACTGGTCCGACGAATCGAAAACGAAAACCTTCATCCTGACCGACTTCAACCCCATTAACAATTGGCCCGTAGCTATTGATGGATCCATCAAGATCGTCGGCTGAACCTTCGACAAAGGACAGGAGTTTGCGTCGGCCTTCACCGTATCCGTCCGCAGTGGGGCCCGACTCATAGATGTCAATCGCCTGGCCGGGACGAGAAAACCCTTCAACAATCAACTGATCCCCAACAATCTCCATCGCGCTGATGACTGGGTAGTTGAATTCTGCTCGCGCCGGAGAATTCAGAACTGGTCGCGTGAAAGCCCCGAGCAGGTTTCCCGAAATCACATTGTTAGCACCATCAATGGCTGGTGTCGTGTTACTAAATGTTCCGAACGCGCTCACCCCATACCGAGCGTTGTACTGGATTGTGTTTCCAGCGAATTCTTCGTTACTGCCCAACGTCACTGTTCCAAGACGATGCGTGCTAATGGCAACGCCATCGCCTGAGTTGGGAGCGGGACTTCCATTCCGATCGACACCCACGAAATTGCCTTTGACCGAAAAATTACCAGTCGAAAGGAAAATACCACGTCCGTTCCAGCCAATCAGGTTTCCTTCAAATTCATCCCCGACGCCGTCAGCATCGGTGCCGATTCGAGTGGTGAAGATCTGTGCGGTGTCGGAACTGGCGGCAATACCTTCTGCGGCATTGCCCAACGGTGCAGTGCCATCGGCCGTGAACTAACAATATTGCCCGCAACAACAGATCCTGCCTATGCCTGAATGCCAGCATCGTTGTTGCCCGAAACCACATTCCCTTTCTCGGAACGAATCGTTGATTCCATCTCCATTGGTTCCAACGAACACTGAACCGCTGGTATTGATTCCGACAGTATTGGGCACTGCCTGCCGACCATTGGGGCCGAGGCCTACATAATTACCATAGACGTAGGTTGGATAACTGGCATTGGCAGGCTGAGCCACAATTCCGATTCCAACACCACCGACAACGTTGCGTTCGATGGAACTGGCTCCGCCAATTCGTCGGTTGCCGGTTCCAAAGACATTGATACCAAACGTGTTTCGATTAAAACCACGCATCCCGGTGACGTCTGTTCCGACATAGTTTCCGGCAATCACCACGTCTCCACCATCCCCGATGTGGATCTGATCCTGGTTATTTCCTGCTATCACATTTCGTTCGGCAATGTCGCTGACACCATCGGCATTGGTCCCAATTTGCAGGGACGTCGTCAGAGATAATCCTTGCACAAAAACCCCGTCCTGACCATTCGCAACAGGGGTGAGTCCGTTCGCATTAAGACCGATCAGATTTCCGGCGATCGTGGCGATTCCGCCAACCAGTTCAATCCCGTGGTTGCGATTTCCGGAGATCACGTTGCCTTCGAATTCATCTGAACTACCATCTCCGTTGGTTCCAATGGTGATGGTGGCAGTGGCCGCGTCAAGCCGCATGCCGGAACCGTCGTTCTGCAGACGGGTCGTTCCGTCGCTGCCAAGGCCAATATAGTTATTCTGGATGGTCACATCGGACTGATCGCCAACTTCAATCCCTGGAGCACCGTTGCCGCTGATGATGTTTCGTCCGGCAGTTCCCGGCGCACCAATCTGTATGTCCCCGCCCCAGACCACAATTCCGGTACTTTGATTGCCAAGATCGATCAGGCCGGTGGGATCAGTGCCAATCTTGTTTCCGGCGACGACACTGCTTCCGCGAAACTGATTAATCCCATGCAGATTTCCGGAGAGTACGTTGCCTTCCAGCTCATCATCTACCCCATCACTGTTGGTACCAATCGTGATGTTTGTCGAAACTGCGGGAATGGACACACCGTTCAATTCATTGCCCAGAGTCGCGGTTCCGGTGGAATCAGGACCGATCCAGTTGCTCTGAATCTTTACGCCGTCGGCCACGTTGATCGAGATTGCCTGACCATTGTTTCCGGAGATCAGGTTGCCGCTGCCTGGAACACCAATGGTCGTATCAAGGGCTCCACTGCCCACCAGAACACCACCCGTCTGGTTGGGAACGGCGACCATTCCTGTGGCGTCTGTCCCGATGTAGTTACCCAGAACCACATTCCCCCACGAGATTCGTTGGAAAACGTCGGCAACAACGGCAATCCCAAACCCTGTGTTTCCGCTGATGATATTCCTTTCAACCGGGGCATCTCCGCCGATCGTCGTATTTGCCGCGCCGCGGAGATTGATCCCGTGGCCACCATTGCCCAGTGGTGAAATACCGTCGGCCGCAACGCCAATTCTGTTCCCTGCGATTGTGGTCAGGTTGACAGCGCCCTGAGAGAAGTTTGTGAAACGAATTCCATCCGTTTGGTTTGAGGAAATAACGTTGCCTTCCAGACTGTCGGAAATCCCATCTCCGTTGGTGCCAATCCGATTGTTGACCCCAGCCCAAAACAGGGAAACACCAACCCCATTCGGCGCTGCCACTTGCCCGGACGCGTCCGTACCAATGTAGTTGCCGACAACCGTCACTGCACTCGTCTGGATATCAATCGCAATTCCCGACCAGTTGCCGATTGCCAGGCCACGAATCTCTGAACCGGCTGGCCAATTGCCGGCCCGAGGCAAAACGAATGCGCTTCCACCTGAAACACTCCCGTCCAGAAAAATCTGCGGTGTACCTGCATATAATGGCTGCGAAAAACCGTCGACCAGAATTCTGGACGCAAATGCAGGCAACGGCGTCAGAGGCTGAATCGTATGAGGCCCTGCTCCGGGGATGTTGAATTCGATGGTGTCGGCCGCGGTATCAACATTGGCCTGAGTGATCGCATCGCGCAGGCTGCCGGGGCCGGAATCGGCGGTTGTGGTTACCGTAAAGACCGCCAGCAAAGTTCGGTCTTCCAGAGACTGAGCTCGCCAGGTACGGCGACGTGAGCGACGAGAATTTGCCAGCCGATGACCGACCAGTCCAAACGATCCGGAATTCAGAAGTCGACCGAACAGAGATTTCAGGTTGTCTGAGTGTCGCATACCGCCATTCTTCGAGTTTCAGAGGTGCTTCCGGGCTGGAAGTACGTTCCCGCCGAATTGCTGCCGTAGAAAATCCGCCCGAATATCAGCGACGGAACGGTCCCCGCAGCAACTGTCGGGTGAATTAGAATGACGCATAAAGGGGTGGCACAAACTTGAACATTTGCCCATGCGGAGAAATTTCATGTGGCCGGGCGCGCCGCGCCCGGAATCCGCGACAATTGCAGAAGGATGCTTTATCGACTATTGATCCCGCCGCAAACGAACGGTCAGATGCAGCCGGGCTCTGACCAGAATTTCCTGCATGCTTCCAGTGCGGGATACGCCTGAGCTACAAAGAAACTGACAACCGTGAAGATTCTGCCCGGGGACTGGTGGCTAATTCGACAGCAAAAGATTCCTCTGTCTGAAGAGGCCGTCACCAGGAACAAGAACGACTGGCTGAGGAAGCCTGCAAACAAACGTCCCGCTACATGGAGCTGCGATATCGCTCTGGGGGAGATCAGTGAGAAGGCAGCCAAATTCTGCTGCCGCCTGCACTGCATGCGCCTGGCAGGCCTGCGTGAGGTGCTGGCCGAATTACAAATCGATGACAAGAATCTTGTGCTGTCTCCTGATCAAAGGGCAGCTCTGCGCGAGCGTTTTGATGTGCCGGAGGGAAAACCCTGGACCGAACGTTTCAGGAAAGATCCCGATCGCTGGACGCCCGATTTTATCTATAAACTCGGTATGTTTCGCGGACAATGGGACCCAGCTCCGCCTACGATCGACTGGGCCAGTGCGATGACCTGGCTGACCATGAATCAGGCTGAAATACCCGTGGGCACCTTGCCAATGGACTATTTTTTGTACTCAATCTGTGCCGTTGAACTTTCTTCGGATTCGCAGTCGCTCAGTCGTCACAGTCCGGCTCGGGCACCCGGCCAGCTGGTTTCTTTCAAATTGGATGCCCCTCTGGCCGACTGGCAACAGCGGACGCTGCAAAATGCAGATCGGTATCTGGAAACAGCTCGGCCGCTGCTCAACCAGGTGAACATGAATCAGCTGAAGTTGCTGGTGAATCACGAACCCTACCAACTGTTCGCGCGTGCTGCAGACTGTTCTTCCAGAATTCATAGGACGCTGCTGGAATGGGGGATACAGCTATGACCAGTTCCGATCCTCCAAACTCCCCGATCACTGATGCCGATCTGGCTCTATATGCCGAGGGTCTGCTTGGCCCGGATCGCAGTGCACAGGTCGAACAGTTTCTCCTGAAGCATCCGGAACTGGAGATCTATTCGGCCTTGTGGAGTCAGACTGACGTCGATACGTCCGCAGGGACTGACTCCGACGGGATTCCCGGCACACAAACCAGATCGACAGTCCTTTGCGAAAATCCAGATCGGCTGAGGCCTTCAGCCACAGCGTGGAAATTCGTCACGGCCTGTTTGGTTGTTGCAATCGGTGGTATTTCGCTTTGGGGCCTGGCTGATGCCCGCGCGATTGAATCGACGTTGAATCAGACCGAACAAATTCTACTGACGGAAAACCCGGCGTTATCTCCGCAGGTTAGAAACAGTCGTATCGCTCTGGAACAACTGGGTGGATCGATCTGGCTGTCTCGCGAAAACAGCCTGCGGCGCGATCGCCTGCTTGCGTCTATTTATGTGACGCAGGCCAGGCTGGAATTGGGCCATCATAATCAGAAAGACTTCCTGAAGACCCCCGCCGCATTTCCACCTTTGGAATTATGCAGTCAAGCGATCAGTCTTGTTCAGCCACATGCTGCTCTGGACGCGGATTGCGAACAGGTACTGAGAGATGCCTACCAGCTGAGAGGCCAGATTTGCTACCTGTTTGGAACTTTTATGAGAACTCCCGAAACGCTGTCACTGGGAGTTGACCAAATGAGTCTGGCTGTGGATTCGCTGTTGAAAGCATTGGAGATCTCACCAGCTGCGAGTAATGGTTCGGCACAACGAATACAACTGAGTGGACTATTGTTCAAAACGCTGCATAAAAGGGGGGCTGGCAGGCCGGTTGACGAACGAATCCGGCTCTATCATGGTCCCAGCAAAGGCCATTCTGATTCCGCGAATTCGGCAGGTGTTTTCGGACGTGTCTGACGGTACAAGGCCCGTTGAACAGCTTACAGAACGAGCAGCTTCATCAACTCGTCGATGACCTCGGCCGCCTGCTGATGAAGCTGCCATTGTCCGGGGATGATCAAACCATCGCCATGATGGAAATTTGTAACTCATTCGGCCTCCGGCAGTCGAACGGGCCAGGTACGAAAGATGAAGCCGTGGCGACATTTTCTCGGGGACTTGAACTTGCTGAATCCCTAGCCACACGCGAAGACGGGGCAGAGTATCTGCTGGCATATGGTCGACTCCTGGGCAACATGGCCGATGCCTGCCGCAATAACAATCAGCTGGATCAGGAGATTGTCTGGCGGCGACGGGCCATTTCTGTATTCCGCAGGTCGACTCAAAAATACCGCTCGGAAGAACTGTTTATGGAGCTGGGTTGGGTAACCTCGGCTCAGCTGATTGCCGAATATCGCTGGCAGCAACGCCATCCGGACCAGGCGGGCAACGTCAAGGAGATCCTTGGCGCGCTGCGACAAATCTCAAATGACCTGGAGTCGCTGAATGGCTACCAAATGGGAGCTGCGTATGTCGAGTGTCTTTATGCCATTCACGCGGAAGACAAGAACGACTTCTGCCTTGGTCGTGGTGTAACGGCTTTGTCGGCGATGGCAGAGATTTCAGGCGATACTCCGCGAGATCAATTGATTCAGAGGCACTGGAGATCTCTCATACGTGACGTCCAGGGAACGCTTACTTACGACAGTTGCCGGAATTCCAAAGATTGCTGAATCTCGTCTCTGATGACAAGGCTGCCGAATAGATTGCGGCATGTTCAGGACATCGTTCTTGCCACGGTAGGCGTCTCGAGAGATCGATACGCCGCCCCAGGGATGGTCACGCGTCTGTTGAAGTGGCCAGTCTTCGCCTTGGAAATTCCACTTAGAACGAGCCACGTCTTTGATCAGTTGCCTGCTCTGCTCTCAACTGCCCCGGCAGAAAAGTGCGGGCGCTGCGAGAAACCTTGTTCAGTTCAGACCCCAGTCCGGGATCTTACTTACTTAATCCAGAACATCGTCCAGAATCTTCATGACTCTGGCAGAATTGGTCTTTCGGAGTGGAACCAGTGTCACTCCCCGGGCGCGCGTGGTTTCGGAGGCCATGTCGAGTTTCTGTGCCAGATCTTTGACGTCTTCCATGAGTGATTGCGGAGCTTTCAGGACCAGGGAGTTTGTGTCCTGCTGGACTTCCACCGTCAACAGTGGAGATGATGCGGCCGCGTTGATTTGACGCAGAACAGCCGCGACGTCAGACGGAACGCCCTTTGGAATCGCAACGCTGCTGCGAGCCCCACCTGCCGTCATTTCGGCTCGGTAAACACCCTGAATGACATCTTCAACTCGTGAGGCGCTCGCGTGCTTCAGGACCAGAATCTCTGTCTGGTAGGCTCGACGAGAATCTTCCAGTCGATCCGAATCGAGCACTTCAATGAGTTGTTCGATACGGTTGCGGTCAGAACGACTGGCATACACGATCAGCACGTTCAGGCGTTCGTCAGGAACCATCACCACCTGACCGAAGTTCAGCAGTCCTTCTGAATCGTCAAATACCTGCTGCAGCATTGTGGCCAGGTCGGATGCTCCGGCGTTGGTGAGCTGATAGACACTGAAATCGCGATTGCGACCTCCGGCAATTCGTGAGTCCAGAGCTCGCAACAGCGATTCCAGCTGGTCCAGCGCTTCGGCATCATCGGAAGCAATTGTCAGGCGGTCGTTTCCAGGAACGATCACCACTGGAGGACTGGTTTCGGGAACGCTGCCCTCTGACGAGCGGAGATCCGGTACTTCAGAGATTGCACTCTCGGCTGCCTGGACGTTGCCCTGAGTTTCAGTCTGATGACGTTCATTGCGTTCATGGTCGATGTCTTGCTGAATGTTTTCCGGCGGCACAGAAAACTGACTCTGCGCGGACGGACCGGGTTGTGGATTCGGCGGCATAATCTTCAGCGGATTGTTACGCAGTCGAGGCCACAGGTCGCGGATCTTCTGAATGGCCTCATCGGTACTGCCACCGAATGGGATGGTACGCAGATTTGGGTTTCGTGATGCGGCCGGGCTGAGTCCACTCTCACCCATCCTGGACAGCAGTGTTCGCATCTCGGCAATCTGTTGTTTGGACGCCTGCACCCAAAGTTGCTGAGTATCTTCGTCTGCATGGATCATGGGTCGCGCCATTTCGCTCTGGAAGCGGCTGCTAATCATGCGGTCAATAGCTGATTGAGCGGTACTGGGTTCGAGGTACGAGAGTTGAAAGACTTCCATTTCGCGAGGCTCCGGAGTTCCAAGCCGCAGCATGGTTTCTTCGACGAGGCGGTGCCCTTCGGCATTTGTGGTGACCAGGAGGTTTCCGGTGACGTGTTCATGATGGACTCGCGAACCTGCAATTCGATCTCGCAGCATGTCGTCGACAACCTGACGCACCTGGCCCTGATCGAAGTCTCCAACCGGGTAAACCTTCAGTGTAAACGCCGCCTCTCCGTCAGCCGGATCAACAGCTGCCAGAGTTTTCTGAATGATGTCCTGCTGATCGGGGCGAGCAACGGCAACGATGGTTTGGTTGACTTCATCCAGCGATAATCGCACATCATCGGCAGTGCTGAACAGGTTCTCCAGAACTTCCAGCATCGTAAAGCCGTCGGCCTGATTCAGTGGGTAGTTCTGGGGAACCGGGCGTTCATCGGGAGAGGTTTCTCCATTCATCTGACCCACGATCGCTTTGATCGTTTCATGTTGTTCGGCCGTGGCGGTGGCCACCAGCACGCTGGCTCGACGATCAGTGACCAGGACGGCATCGGGCAGTAAAGCGGACAGAGCTGACTGAGCTTCGTCGGCATCGCCAATGCCCATTCGGTACGAGACTGTCTGAAGGCTGCTGTCGGTTTTTACGCCGTTCATCTGGTCGACCACCTGAGAAATTGTCTCGTGCTGTTCCGACGAAGCCGTGGCAACCAGGACTCTGTCCAGTCGGTCCGTGACAAGTACTGCGGTGGGAAACAGCGCCATCAGTGCGGACTGTGCGGCGTCTGCGTCGCCTTTCTGAAGTCGATAGGTACGAGTTTCCATCTGACCGCCGACCGGGTTCAACGTGGTGAGCTGCCGAATCAGCCCGGCAATTCGTTTCTGTTCTTCTGCCGGAGCTGTGACAAAAACTTCGCTGGAACGCACCTTCGAAGAAATCCTGACGTCTTTGGAAACCAGTGGTTCCAGTGCTTCCTGAACGGTCGGTCCATCCAGTGGTGCGACTCGGTACACCGCCAGCTCTTTGGGAGTTTCCTCAACAGGTTCGCCGTCGAAGTTCTGAATGACATCCTGGATCAGGCGATGCTGGTCTTCCCGCGCGACTGCCACCAATCGTCCCGTCCGATTGTTCACCGCAAGACGCACCTGGTCACGAGATGTGAACAGATCATCAATCAGGTCTTCTGCGTATTCTGCAGACACATTGTTTAGTTGGTACACCACCGGGTGAGGTGCGTTTTCGAGCGTGCCGCTGCCCGCAATCTGTTTTGAAATGGTTTCAATCATTTTGTGCTGATCGGGCGTGGCAGTGGCGACAATCAACTTGCGATCCGAATCCGTGACAATTGTGGCATCGGGATACAATGCCAGCAGAACTTCCTGCGCTTCATCGGCATTGGGGGCTCCCACCAGATACGTTTTTGTTTCCAGGCGATCGTCTGTCTGCAGACCACTGGTGATCTTTTCAATGGCGGCCTTTACTTCGGCCTGATCCTCCGGGAAGGCTCGCACAAACAAACGACGGCCAGTGGCATCGACGGTGATCTGAACATCGCCATCAATCAGGTTGGCCAGGACTTTCTGTACGGCCGTCGGATCAGTTCCGACGATGCTGTAGATATCCAGTTGCTTTTCCGGGACGTCTGCAGCCGCCGAATTCAGTTGTTTCAATGTCTCTGCGATGACCAGATGGTCGGGTTCGCTGGCGACGACGGCAATCTGGTCGGAGCGAGATCCGCTGGTGATTGTGGCCGCGGGAACGGCCTGACTGAGCACCGTGGTCGCTGTGGGGCCGGCATCGGCAATGGAATACAGCTTCAGTGTGCGTTGCGGGGCAAACGGCTTTTCTTCGGCCAGTTGGGTGAGCGTAGCAGTGATCTGAGCATCCTGTTGTTGGGTCACTCGCCCCATCAATCGTGCGCCGTCGCCGGTCATTGTGAGCGCGACACCGGGCACCGCAGTGGTAAGCATGGTCTGGACCGTGGTGATGGTTTTGGGATCAACCGCGTAAAACTTTAATTGCTTTGGTTCGGTAGCGGCTGGTGATTGTTCAAGTTGCCCCAAAGCAGTTCGAATGGTTTCCGCAGCTCGCTGATCGACCGCGGCAAACAACGACGTTCCGTCTGAACTGCTTTGAAAGGTCACGGCAGGAACAATCTGAGCCAGGATAGTTCGCGCGTCGGTTTCGGACACCTTGCTGATATCGAAAGTCTGAATCTTCTTTTCCTCGCCCTTTTGTTTCAGGCCTTCGATGAGACGAGCCACCAGGGCGTGATCAGGTGGGACGGCCCATGCCATCAGCTTCTGGTCGGTAACGATGATCTGCGCGTTCGGAACCGCGGCGGCCAGCATTGCCGAAACTCCGCTTTGATCGAGATTCTGCAGTGAATATTCCCGGAGTTCTGCTGTGACGGCACCGGATTCCGACATCGCTTCGACGGCTGCCTGAATGGCCTTGTGGTCGTTGGCTGTTGCCAGCGCTGTCATGGTGTGAGTGACCGGGTCCAGCAGGAACGTTGCGTTCGGGAATGCCGATTCGAAGAACGCCTGTTCGGTCGTCGTTTTGCTGTGGGACGTCGGATACGTGACAGCTGTGCGCTGCTGAAGTGGAGTGGCAGCAGCCTGCAGAGAGTCCAGAAGGTCAGCCACCTGCTGCTGATGTTCAAGGCGAGCTCGTACGATAAACGTCTGGCCGGTGGTGTCGTGAATGATGGTTGCTTTGGGGACTTCAGTGTTCAGTAATTCCAGCGCACTGGCGGTGTCAATGCCCTGAACCGGATACACCATCAGTTTAATGGGCGTGTCACTGTCAACTTCAGAATCCAGTTGTTCGATGGCGGCACTGATCGTTTTCTGCAACGCCGGCTTCGCGTGAATCAGCAAACGTGAGGCCGTCTGGTCGGTGGTGATCTTTGCGTCCGGAAACAACTCCTGCAAAACGATTGACACACTGGCGGGATCCACTTTGCGGATGGGGTAAACGATCAGAGATGGCTTTTCTTCCGCCGGAATGTCTCGCTGAAGCTGGCTTAATACTTCCGACACGATCTCGTGCTGAGACGGAGTTGCCCACACTGTCATCTCGCCCGGCTGCGCATCTGTGAGAACCTGCAGGCCGGTAAGCTCCGAGGTCAGGCTTTCCAGTATGGCTGAAAATCGGGTGCGTTGATCTGAGGTGACGTCGTAGATTTTCAGTGTCCGTTTTTCGCTCACCGGGGCTGATGCTTCCAGCTTGGCGAGCGTGGACTGAATTGTCTCGTGGTCGGCCTTCGTTGCGACGGCTGACAATCGCTTCGCATCAGTTTCAAAGGTGATAGTTGTGGCAGGCAGCATGGCCTGCAGGATGGCAGCGGCTCGGTCACCAGCTGCATTTTTCAATGGATAGAATTGAAGCTGCGGAACTTCCCCGCTGGACGCTTCTGCAACCTGAGCAATCGTTTGAGAGATTCGAAGATGGTCCTCTTCCATCGCGCTAATCAGCAGTCGGCGAGCGGAATTGTCGACCGTAATGCTGGCTTTGGGAATGAGGGAACCCAACAAGGCCGTCAGTGTTGCGGCATCCGACTTTGGCGGCAGTGGATAAGACTTGAGGACGGCCTGCCGATGCATTTCGTCCGTCGATACCTGCTGCATGACGTTGTCCACGATCACGTGGTCATCGGCAGAGGCAATGACCAGCAGACGTTCTTCGGCAGTGTTGGCAGTCACCTGAGCGTTTGGAGCGAGTGTGGCCAGCAGCGAAGTCACGCTGGTGATGTCAACTCCGGCAGCGTTATACGCTTTGAGTTGCCTGTCGGGGTGGGACAGGTTTTCGGCCAGTTGCTGCAACGTGGCTGCGACCTGTTGATGCTGTTCAGGAGTGGCCACGATCAGCAGTCGTTGGTTGGTCACATCACTGGTGATGGTGGCCTGAGGCACCAGACTGGTGATCACGGATGGTGCAGATTCCAGCACTGCAGCCTCCACCGCATAGGACTTCAGTTCGCCAGTGCTGATAGAAGCGTTCTGAATCTGCAGCTGCTCCAGCAGATCTGCGATGGCCTTGTGATCGCTGGCGTTGGCAATAGCCACCAGACTCCTGGACCGCGTATCGATGCTCACTTTGGCATCCGGCAGAAGAGCGACGATCATTTCCTGAGCGATCGGACCGGGCGTGTTGCCAAGCTGATAGACCTGCAGCTGAGTTTGTCCGGCCGTCTGTTGATTCAGAAGCAACTCCTGAAGTGATGCTGCGATCTTTTGCTGATCGATCGATGTGGCCCAGGCAACCAGACGTCGGCTGTCTTCGTCATAGCGAAATTGTCCTTCCGGAGAAATCAGTCGCATCGTGGCCAGCATCTCGTCCGCATCAGTAACTCGCGCCGGGTACAGTTTCAGCAGAGGTTGCTTGTCGGGGCCCTGGTTGGATTCCAGTTGCCCAAGGATGATCTTTGCCTTTGCCTGTTCAGCGGGAATTGCATTGACAGAAATCTGTCCCGCTTTGGCATCGACCACCAGTGTTCCGTTGACGATTGTCTTGAGAACTTCGCCAGCTTGTTCCGGGTTCGCGTGCTGAATGGGATACACCACCAGTTCCGGATTCGGGGCAGGTGGCTGGGGCCGTGGAGCCGGTGGCTTTGCCGGCACCGGAATCTTTTCGACCACCTGCTGAATGGTACGAACGGTCTGAGCAGCGTCGGCCACCAGAATTTGCTGGGTGGCCGACAGTACTTCGGCTTTTCCATAGGTACCCAGCAGCGGCTTGATTTCCAGAAGAGCTGTTTCCGAAGGTCGACCGGCCAGCGGAAGCAGTACGCTGACGAATTCGAAGCGTCCTCGATCCGCCAGTTCCTCTTCGGTGACTCGCGGAATGGCTCCGTCCGGCAGTCCACCTTTGAGGTTCAGACACATCAGCAGGCGTTCGCGACGTACCAGAGTGAAGCCTTTTGTCAGCAGCCAGCCGTTCAGCAGATCAATGGCTTCAGTCGGTGAGTAATCTTTGCTGTCGGTGTAGTTGAATGTGCCCGGTGGTGGTTCGTCCATCACCAGTGACAGACCAGCTTCGCTGGCCATCCATTCCAGGACTGTCGCCCACTTTTGTGAGCGAAAGTTGAATCTTAACTGAGGTGTTCCAAACAGCTTTTCGAAGGCGGTTTTCTGTTCTGCTGTCAGCAGCGTCGCCAGTTCCTGCTCAGCAGCGCTGATGATGGCCGCTTTCGCAGATTCATCCGCAGCTTCCGCCAACGCAGCATCACGTTTGGCAAGTGCCTCGGCAATGGCCGTTTGCTGTTCCGGGGTGAGCTTCAGATTCGATGCCGTCTGCACATCCTTCAGCCGACCGTAGTCCGTGCGATTGTCGTTGGCCCCGGAATCCTGAGCATACGCGGACAAACAGCAGCCAACGGCGGAAACGCAGAGGAATGCACGAATGAATGCACTAAGAATTGATGACATGGGATTTCTCGGCAACAGGCCGATCGGCTGGCGGAAGGAGTAAACAGGCGGGAGTTACGGGCAATTGAGACTAATGACCGGAATCAACAGGATACCTCGTCAATCAGCCACAAACCAGTACTTTTGTGAGTCACGAAGGGGGCAGCGCTAAGTTGATCATTATCTCGCCAGCCTCGCATGTGCTCTGACGGACTGTCTGTCTCAGGCAAGTATTTTTCGTAGCCTCCCCGCATCAGGTGAATTCCGCCTGAAAATCTGCTCACCGCCCTCCTCTCCCAGGTTCTCGTGTTGTCGTTGATCTGATAGCACCGCGTCTGTCGTTCGCGTTATAATCCCTACAATGCGTCGCAGGCTGATGCGGAAACGTCGTCTCTTCCGACGCTCTCGTTCGGGCGGAAGTTGAGGACGGTGTGATGACGAATTGAAAACGGGTGAATGGCAGCAGCCGACGGGATGATTCCGGGGAACATGACAAGTGGCGGGTTTAATGCTTTGGCACGCTCCCATCGGGCCGCGCGTTTAAACCTGGGATAAGTACGCAGCGGAACCAGACCGAGCATTGGAGACAGAAACGTGAGCACACTGGGGCAAGCAATTCTGATAAAACGGATTCCACAGATTCTCGGACTGCTGGTCCTGTTCGTCCTCAGTGACTCTACATCTGCTCAATTGTTTGGCCCTCGACGCGTTGGCCGGAACGTTCGTGGAAATCCAGCACCCAGCACTTCTTCTGTTGGAACGGTGACGGAGGACCGGCGGTTTGTTCGAGGCAATCGGTCGGCCAACGACTTTGTCGGCACCGACAGCACAGAAGCCCGTGCCTTCGTGGGAAGTACGCAGGCCACAAGCGACGGAAAAGTCACAACGGCGGTGGAAAGTCTGCGTGAGCAGCCGAACGTTCGCGTGAATCGCCCGGCTACCATCAGTCGAAGAGGTATTTATCGGCCCCGACTTCAGATCGCATTTTCTGTTCAGCCTGCGGAGCAACCAGAATCGTTGCGACAGGATCATCAGACGCCATTTGAAACTCTGTCAGGCTCTGTACGCGAACTGTCCAGGGAACACAGTTTCCGGATTACTCACGATCCCAGGGAGCGGTCCGCAACTCTGACTGGTACCGTTCCGACAGAGCACGACCGACAGATCGCTGAGCTGCTCGTCTTGTTTGAACCCGGTGTTGAAACTGTAGAGAACGATCTTCGGGTAGCGAATTGAAGTCCATGTTCTCACTGCTGTTCCGGACATGCGAACGGTCTTCAACGTGATCAGCCGCCTCCAGAATCGTGTTCTGCAATCCTGAAGGCAACAGATCACTTTGTGACATTTCCTGATGGCTGTGGTAATTCTCCATCGGCGAGTTTGTGTCAAGGAGTTCGTCGGGTGTGTATGCCTGCGGCCCCTGCATATTGCGTTTCAGAAACCCGTCTGTCAGTGGGATTTCAGCCGTGGTCAGAGTTCGCAAGGGTAACTGTTTTTCTGGTGTCAGCATCGGATCTTCAAACTTGACCTGCTGCACTGAGACGGGTGTTTCAGTTTGGAAAGCAGCAGTTTGAACTCCATCATTCGTTTGTTCGCGCCGTCGTTCCTTCTTCGCCAGTTCCGGAATTCGCCCCGGTAGAATCACCTGACCAGGGGCTGATGTAATTTCAGCGCCGTTTCGTCCTACGAATCTCGCGACCAGCGTCAAACGCGTCCTTTCACCATCCGTACCATCCCAGGGAATCCAGAAACTGTACGACTCTCCAACGGGGGATGTGCTGTAATGTTTCTGCAAATCGTCTGCTGGAAACACGTATTTGCGATCCGGCTTCCGCTGTTCCTCATTGTCCGAATCGTTCCACACATAGACAACCAGCGACCCATCCACTCGGACGGCACGCTTTCCGTCACCGGCGTAGAACATCACCCGGCCACCACAGCCGCGCTGGCCCTTTGTGCCGACCTGATGCAGAACGGTATCCGACCAGACAGGAATGATTTTTGTGGGGGTGACGAACTCCGGTTCTTTTTCAAACAGTTGCGCCGGGGAACGAATCAGAGACTGGCAGCCGCTGGCGGAGCATATCATCGCCAGAAGGCATACACCGGCCATCGAAACGGGTATTTGGCGAAGTTTTCTGCTGAACCCGGCCTGTCTTTCAGTCGATGGGTGCAGCTCGTCACTTCTCGATGGAATACAACGTTTCACGACATGATCGAGGTTTTTGTTTTCCGTCATTGATTCCCTCCGAACCACTTCAGGAAGCCCTTCTTCCGGGGCTTTTCCGTCGACCTGTCGAAGTCAGAGGTTGTCTCGTTACTTATCTTGCCGGAGTTCTTTGCCGCGGCAGGAGCAATCCCTGTGTCGCGGTTCGTTGAAGCTTCGTAGCCAGCATTCGTAACCGGAGTGAGACCTGGGTTCGTTCCCTGTTTTGATGCATCGCGATCAAACTCGAAGCCTGAAGCGTCATCTGAATACGGCGGGAACACGATGTCATTGTTGGGACGGCCACCAGGCTGCAGCTCCGCTTCTGGTAATGGAGCCAGTTCGATTGCAGGCACAGTGGGGCTTTCATCCGGAAAGATGACAGGAATGCCGTCGTCATCCAGCATCTGGCGATCCAGCTGCGGAGCACTCATCCATTCGAACACATCGCTCGATACCCAGGACATTCGCGACATCTCGACCTGCTTCAGGTATTCCGCCTCACTTTGTCCGAGGATGACCTGTGGCGTCAGAATGATCAGCAGTTCAGTGCGGCGATTGGTGTAGCCATCGTATCTGAACAAGTTGCCCAGCAGGGGCAGGTCACCCAGCCAAGGCACTTTCCGGGACAAAGACTTGTTGCTGTTGGTGATGAGCCCGCCGATGACGATGGTCTGACCGCTGGCAGCACTGACCGTTGTCTGAGCCGTCGTTACGTTCACTCGCGGTGAACGAATCACGGTGCCGTCGTTGGAGACGGAAATCGGGATCCCGTCGCGTTCGTCACCCACGTCCGACTTTTCTGCATCGATTTCCATCACCACCATGCCATCCGGGCTGATTCGGGGTGTGACACCCAGCAGCAATCCAACGTCCTCCAGAGACAGACTATTGATCTGGCCCAATTGAGTCAGTTGGCTGTTGACAATTCGCGGAACTCGCTGCCCCACCTGAATAAATGCCTGCTGATTGTCCAGGGTCATGATCTGAGGACGAGACAGAACTTCCATGCTGCCGCTCTGATCAAGAGCCCGCAGCAGGACGCTCACATTTTCGCTGCTTGCGGACAGGACCAGACCACCGTATTCGAGATCACTGTTCATTCGCCCCAGACTGAAATGCGACAGTGCCTGCCCCGCAACGTTTCCGGCGGACGACAGTGACTGTGTGCTGCCACTGTTGCCAAGCGGATTGTTGTTGAAGTCAAACCCGGGAGTATTGGACGCACCCAGAATTTGTTGCTGAGTTGTGGTGACAACACCAGCGGGCGTGGACGTGGAACTGGTAACGGTTGTCGAAAGCAGATCGCCCAGAAGACTTCGATCGAACAGCAGGCTGTCCTGCAGTCCCAGTTCCACTCCGAATTCGTGAAAGTTATCGAGGTCAATCTCCGCCAGAATCACCTGAATCATCACCTGGGGTGGCTGATCGTCCAGATCTTCCACCAGTTCCAGAATCTGTTCAAAATACCGCGGAGTAGCGCTGATGATCAGCGAGTTGCGGACAGGTTCCGGAACGACCACGACTTCCTGTTCGATCTGAGCGAACGGATTTTCGCGTCCGGGAGCGGCCTGAGTCACAATGCGTTCGCTGCGAAGAAAATCGTTCACGGCCTGAGCAACATCGTTGGCTGGTGAATTCTTCAGGCGATAAACACGATTGACGCGTTCCTGAGATTCGGTGTGATCCAGGCGCATCAGCAATGCTTCAATGATTTTCAGATCGCCTGACGTCCCCGTCGCCACAATGGTATTCGTGCGAACGTCCACGGAAAATCTCACCGGCACTGTCGAAGATTCGCCATCGGCGGTTGCCAGTTGAGGGACTGTGGATGTTGCTGCTTCAGGAAACAGTGACCGCAGAACTGAGACCAGATCCGTGGCGTCGCCATTGGAAATCTGAAATACCTTAATCTGAGCAGACGACGCAGGGTTCTCGTCGAACTGCTGGATCAGTTGCTCAACCAACGTCAGACTTTCTTCCGGTCCGGTGATGAAGATGCTGTTGGTGCGAACATCAGGTGTGAGCTTAACACTGTCCAGCAATCCCGACGCCACGACCTTCTCACCGCCCGGCTGATCCAGCATCAACTCCAGTGCCGCAGCCCTGCCGCTGCCGGTTCCACTGGCGGCCTGGATTGCTGCGGTCAGAGTTTCTGCAACATCGGCGGCCAGAGAATTCTTCAGACGGATGATGCGAGCCTTGTTGATAGAGGCCGAGGCTCCGGTGTCGAGCTGTTCAATCAGCTGTTCCACCTCCTCAAGATCACGTGGCGATCCATTGACGATCAGACTGTTCGTCCGGGGATTGGCTGTAATCTGCACATCCGGCCCCAGTCCCCCCCGACCGTTCAGGAATCCGGTGATGGATTCACCCACTTCAGCCGCCGGCGCATACTTCAATTCGAACACTCTCATCTGCGAATCCGGAGACACCGGGCGATCCAGCCGTTCAATCAGTCTCTTCGCGGCATTCACTGCTTCGCCCCAGCCGATCAACAATAATGCGTTCGGCTTGATGATTGGCGTAATCGAAATTCGACCCTGCAATGGTTCTGTCAGATCGTTCAGCACTTTTTCGATCAATGACTCCAGAGCCGAACCCTGCACGTGACGCAGATGATAGACCTCGATCTCAGGAGCTGTTTCTTCGCTCAGGCGTTCGATCTCCTGAATAATCTGCAGCAGTTCTTTCACATCCGGATCGCGGCCTCGCAGAATGAGTACATCCAGGTCCGGCAGCGGTTCTACCGTCACATCACTGGACGGCCGACGAAGATCGTCCGCCGTCTTCGTGTCACTCTGCACCGGTATCGTCGTATCGCCCTGCCGTTGTTCCTGAACCTGTGTCGAAAAGCCGACGGGGCGAATCCTGTTGTCTCGAGCAAACGCCGATTGTTCAAACGAATCGCGTGATTGCTGAAACGGTTTCTGCATCCCGTCGTTCAGCATCCGACCCTGAGCAGACGTCTGCTTCCACGTGCGAATTGCTTCCCGCAGAACATCGGGCCGGACGTTTCTGAGCGGAACGAAGCGGAATGTCTCCTGACTGGATGCTTCCTGAGACTGTTCAAGTGATTTCACAAGCGAACCGAACTGTTGTGCGAGTGCTGCGTCTCCCGACACGTAGCAGATGTTGTCATCAGAGTCGAAACGAATCCGCACGTTGCCTGTCGACGTCACGTAACGATAACCAGCACCGTCCTCGTCCTGAAATTGTTTTCCCAGGAGCTTTTGAACTGCCAGTTGACACTGCCGTGCCGTGATATTTCGTAAGGGAATAGCCAGTGACTGTGGACGATTAGAGGCCGCTTCCACGACGGATCCAGGGAACAACGCTGTGGCATCTGCACTCAGACGCTCTGCTGCGCGCGGCTTATTCTCGAAGACGCTGTTATCCTCAAAGACGCTGCCATTGAAAAAATCAGCGGGCTGCGAATCACTCGACTCGGCAATGATGGACCGTATCGTGTCATGCTGGTTCTGCGTCGCCATCACCAGCAGGCCCTGACTTTTACGATCCACTGTGACGCGAATATCCAGACCGAACATCTGACGCAGTTCACCAGCAATTCGATCGGTTCGTTCCGCCCCGACGGAATACCGCTTCAGTATCTTCGGAACTTCGATGGGGCGTGACTGATCCTCAATATCCACCTGTTTGATCAATTGGGACGCCAGTTTCTGAACGCTGGCGTCTCCACGAACAATCAGCTCTCCCCGTTCCGAGTCGGCAATGACCTGAACCGAAGAGGCAGATGCTCCCAGCAGATCCGTCAGCATGCGACGAACTTCGGCCGGACCGACGTGATAAACGCGGTAGGTTCGCAGATCTCCTTCCGCAGTGTCTGATGCCCGCTGCGCTGGCGAAGCAAAGGGAGCCGCAGACAGTAGAAGCAGCAGAAGGACGAGATATTTGGGCCAGCCGTTCGGCATTGAACCGGTTGCTCCGTTCGCCGCGTGTGTCAACAAATACCGTCACCGGTCAGAAACCGAGACGCCATTCAACCGGTATCGGTTAGGCTGGAGTGACTGATTAATCCGATTGTCCGGGTTATTCGGATTAGTCAGGATAGGCAGGATAGTGTCAGGGTGGAGGCTGGTTTCCGACGGGATTCCCGCAGATTCTGCCGGACTATACAGACGCGAAGGTGTGATCGCGGGCGGACTGCCTAGTCGGCGGAATTCGGACTCTCCGCCAGGTCCACTTCCGGCTGCTGCGTTTCAATGGTTGAAACGCTGGCTTCGGCAAAGCTGTGGCCGATCTGCATGGTGTAGAGGAATTCGCCCGACTTGAATGTCATCGATTTTTCGTCGACCTGAACAATCTTTCCGTGCAGAGCATGTGTTTGAAATTCATCGCCGGCAGATACCTGATGTACGGCATCTGTAATTTGTTCGGTAATCCACGCGGTCGGCTGGCCATTGCGATACGTGATGCCGCTCAGGATTGTCAGCTTCATCGGGTCCTGATGGTTGATACCGATTCCGAACAGGTTGTCGCGTGCAATGACGTCGTAGTCGCGTTCGTGAGTTGATGCCAGCAACTGTGATTTCCCTTTGGGCAGTGAGGTCCGCTGCGTTTTTGGAAGCATCAGCCCTTCGATCCCCAGGGCCAGGTCAAACTGTCCTGACTGGGCGACAGGGTGATTCGCAGATTGACAATACGGTGCCTTATGCAGCTGATTCGAACTGAAACAGGGCCGATGTGATTTCCCGCAATGTGCCGCCAGGCCTGAACGATGGGTGGCATCGCGATACAGACCGTAACGATTTGCCGGGAGTCGGAATCTACCGTTGCAGCTCGCAGCTTTGCCTGCCGTACAATGTCCAGCAGCCAGTTGCGATAAAGGGATCGAGCTGTTTCGGTATCGAACGGCAATGATCGCTGTTGCCATGCTTCAATTCGTTGCCCTGCGGTGCGAGCTTCTGCCAGCAGCTTCTCCTGTTTCTCGATGGTCTCCTGCAGTTCGCTGTTGTCACCACGCAACTCCTGCAGCGGCCCTTGTATCATAGACGAGAGCACAAAGTCGCCAGCACGCAGAACGCCTGTCAGGATTAATACCCCCAGCAATACCTGTTGTCGATTTACTTTCATGGCCGCTCCTTCGATGCAGCCGTTGCCGTAACATTGTCTGTTCGCCCCGACATTTTCCCTGCTGACTTCTTCGGAGGTGGGGCCGGCGATTCTTGCTCATCTGCCAGGTGGCTGGTGTACGAGTTCTTCGGACGATGTTTGACACCCATGGTGGTCTGGAAGACCCACTGGCTTTCCCGCCCGACTTGAACTTCGCGAATGCCGGGCGTTTTCGGAGAATGGTATTTGTCTCGAAGTTGTTCTTCCATCGCCCGAATGACTTCCGGACGTTTACTGGTACCGCGAAAGCTCACAATAAAATCGGAACCGGATGCGGCAGCAGAGAATTGATCAATCGTCAGGTCCGGGCTGGACGGCGTACGAATCGTCAGGTCTCGAAGTTCATCCAGCCAACTGATGCGGTTGTTTTCCCAGGCTGCCAGTACCTTCGCCAGATTGCGTTTGGAACGTGTGTCTTTGACCAGTTCGTCCAGTTCCCGGCTGCGAACCCTCAGTCGAGCATTTTCGGCACGAGCTTCTGCAAACATTGAGTTAACGTAGTACCAGCCTCCACCCAGTAACAGCAGCAAAGCCGCTGCAATAGCCAGTGCCTGCTGTGTGCGGCTGAAGGTCTTCGGAGGTTGTCGCGGATTCAGAAAGTCGACCGCGGGGGCAACTTTCAGAGCATCTTCGGCACATGCCGCAATCAATGGTGCGTATGCGCTGACGGCTGCATCACCCACTTCGCCTTCCACCACGGACGTTGCCGAAACACGGCGCACTTCCATTCCAAGCTGCCTGGACAATTCTGCCTGCAGCGGCGAACACTCAATTTCGGCACCGATCACGACGGCATCGGTGATGTGCAGATCTTCGCCGGATTCCGATTCCACAGCGAACAGAGTTTTCTGAACTTCAGCTGCCAGATGAACGGCCTCACGTTCGCCCCTGACTCCCCGGGGCAATCGCAGAGATCGAGACAAGAACGGGCTTCCACCACGCATCAGCAGCAACTGACCAGATTGTCGACCTTTGCTGACGACCAGAGAAACAGAGCTGGCTGCCCCATCGCCCGGCGAAGCAAACAGTCGTAACGGATGAGTCACCACGATGGCTCGTGCGCTGGCACAACCGGATTCCTTCGCGAGTCGCTGCACCAGTTCCTGTTCAGCCTTCGGCAATGCCATGGCCGTGACCCGAACAATGCGATCATCCGCATCGCATTGCGGAACGAAGTCCACCACGCTGTCTTTAGACAGACCAGACAGATATCGACTGGCCATGTTGTTGACAATGACGGGAAGTTCTCGAACATCTGCCGGCGGCACTGGAAATGAAGCTGCCTCCACCAGACCTCGGTTCACACAGATCAACAGTCTGGCTTTGCTTGCCTTGTGTTCGCGGATAATTGACTGAACGGTTACGACCAGTGCGTCCGGCAGGTTTCCGGTTTTCAGAGCGTCTGTCGACTCACCGTCGGGGCCTGAGCTCTCGTTTGTCTCGGTCCCTTCTGCAGATGGATTTTCGTCGACCACGGGCGCGCTATTCGAACCTGCTGCATCACTAAAGAGCAGGCGTTCACCCGACTGCAGCACGCGCAAAGCGTTTCCTTTTGTTGATTCGCCAAGGACGAATCGAACAAGAGAGGCATTCCAGCTGATGGCCAGTGATTTCATGCTTTGTTCATCATGAAATGAGTGATACAAGTGAGATGGACAACGGACCTTCAAACCAACCGTTGAGCCCGCAGCGAAAAGCCCCGCTTTGGATTTTCTGACCTTTCGGTCCCCGGGTAAACGCAGGGATGTCGCAGACACTAAACTACTCGACCGCAAACAACCCTTCCTGTGGTTCCAGTTGTTGAAGTGTCAACGGCAACGGCACAGATGTCTTGTCCAGCCAGTTTACCCGTCGTGGCACGCCGTTGGCAGCATCGATTGTGATTTTACGACGCAGGAAGGGTCCTCCCACAGCCCGGTACACAACGATCTCACCCGTATAAACGTTACCACCGGTCGTTATGTCAGGATAAAGACGACGATACGTCTGCAGATCAGCAATTCGCCGGGACAAGAGCCATGCAGAGCTGTGGAGTTCATCGCCGGACAACGATTGTCTCTGCTGCACAATTTGGGATGCAATCGCCGGATCATCGGTGAGTGCCCGCAAGACTTCTTCACTGGCGAGTAATATGTTCACTCGTCCCCGCACCACCGGTCGTGTTGTGTCGACAGTTGTTACCAACTGCTCCAGGCGAGCGAACATTCGCAGCGATTCCGGGTCGTCGGACCGAAATGGACTGTCAACTCGTTGTCGATTTCCTGGCTGATTCACCACGACGGAACTGTCGATCAGGTCCGGTAGTTTCAGCATTCCGTTGATGGAAACGACGGGCAAAGAATTCAGATCGACCGCCAGCGGATTCATTGGGGGCAACGATGCCGGTGCAGAATTCACTCCAACCATCAGAGCCAGCGCAACATAACGTGCCACGCCCGGGGACACCGCTGCAGACAGACGTTTCTCCAGATCAGCAAGGTCCGACAATGCGAGTTGGTTGAGAACAATTCTGGGGGGGCTGATTTGCGTCGGTTCCGCAGAAGTCAGCGTAAGATATCTTTCCCAGCTGGCAGACGCCGTGTCTGATGCAGATCCGCCGGAACCGAAAAACGCGGCCCGGGTGACGCCTCGAACGAGCAGCAATTCGGTCAGTGTCTGCGGCAGTCCGTTTCGAGGCTGAACATTGATCTGTTGAGCGTTGCGTTCCTGCTGTTGCCGGTATTCATTCTGTTCGGCGCCGGATGGGCGTGGTGTGTCGTCGTCGTCGATCCAGTCCAGAATACAATCAGCAGCTTCCTCGGTCATTCCGGGAATGTGCAGCAACGCGCGTCGACCTCGGCCAGGTTCGACCGTGTCCCAGTAAAGCACTCGCCCCAGGTTCAGTTTGGCAGATTCGTTCTCTATGCCAAATTCCGGGGCGGCAAAGGTATCGATGTTGTTGAGAAGATCGATCTCTTCCGCGCCCACATAGGCCTGAGTTCCCCGCTGTTGCTTCCGCATGGCGTCGAACGTCGAAAGATTGCGAATGACAGCAAAACGCCATTCTGAATCCATCGGGGCCGTACCATCTGAGGTTCCAGATTCGCTTAGCGACGCAAGAGTGACTGCCTGAAAAGGATTCGCGGATTCTGAGAGCACAGAATCCGGTGAAGTCTCTTGCTGAGGTTGTTGCTGGCGAGCAACGTGAGCCAGCAAATAGTTTTCAGCACTGGCCATGACCTGCTGAGCCTGCAGCAGATCGCCGTTGATGCGTGTGGCTTCGTATTCGGTTGTCATCTCCGAAACAAAGCCAAATCCGGCGAACGCGATCATCACGACCAACACCAAAACCACAATCAGCACCACACCACGGCGCGCTGAAACTGACAGACGCGCGAACGTCCAGTCTGCCCCTGGTTGTGATCGGGCTGCATTCACAAAGAACCTCCCGGAAGACCAGCATCTGTTGGGGTCAACAGAATCGTTCTCGAATAACGTCGAGCCGCAATTGCCTGTGGATACAAGTCGTCTGTGGAATGTGAAGAGATCGTTTCGGAAGCTGACGCTTCAGGAGCACTTGTCAAATCTGTGGTCGGTAGAGGGTACGTTTCGTCGCGCTGTCGCAGATCCTTCTGTGAAACAACATCCAGTGAAATGCGAACCGCTTCGGGCAATCCCTGCAATCGATCTGCAGTCCAGGAAGACAACCAGCGGCTTCCGTCAAAGTACTCAAAACGACAATTGATCACTTCCGGAATGGATTCGATGTCTGCCTGTGGCAGATTGCTGAAGTCTCGCGAATCGGGTTCTGACGCTAAGGTGAGTTGGTCTTCGGCCTGCATCAACAGCAGCAGGTTCTGTCGTGAAATTTCGATCGAATTGACCTGCCGCTGCAGTTCTGCTGTTGATTGCCCGGCTTCCAGCGCGTCCACGGATTGAGTATCGGACTGAATACGGTACAGCCCCGGCACCAGAACAGTCGAGACGGAATCGGCGGAACCCCCGTTCTCCGCTGTAATCATCTGGTAGACGACGGTCTGAAATTCCGTCACGTTGCCAACATCCTGCTGTTGCATCGCTGAGCCACCACCGAGTTCATTCAGGAGATCCATGTCGGACGCGGTGTGGAAGGTCGGTGGTTCGAATGTACGAATTCTCAACCGCAGTGCAGTGGAAGTCCCCGACAAAGACAATTCGCCCACACGGCTTTCCGCTTCGGTGGTCTGTCGTCCGTCGAATGGCTGCTCTTCGAATGGTGATGGCTGTAAGCCGGTGTTAGTGGCGGCGGACGGCAAGGGTGCGACGAAAGTGAGATCGTTGAGGGTGTCACCGAATTCCATCATCGACGGTGTCGGTTCGGCCACATTCACTCCTGCCAGATCGTCGTGCATCAGCTCAAACAGCGACCGCACAAGCTGCTGCTCTGTGGTGCGATCTCGTCCCGCTGTCAGCAGGCTGTTGTACAACGACATGATTGTCCACACGCTGGACATCAGCACAGACACCAGCACCATCGCAATGATCATTTCGACCAGTGTGTAACCGCCGCGCGTGGTGGGCAGGGATCGACCGACGAGGTTCATGGGAAGCTCCCCGCAAAGTCGAACATGTCCGGGTTACCGATGTTGACGCCCGACGTGCTGCGAATCAGACGGCTGAGAGTAAATTGATTCCGTCGCTTCCGGGCTGCGGATTCAACTTCGTTCGTCTCCGGCTGTGCAATGAACTGTCCAGAGTCATCCGGTTCGACAGTCACGGTCACTCTTACAAGTTCCGGCATGTTTCTGATCGGAGTTACCACGACCGAATGCAGCCAACGCTGTTGAGGAACACTCACCTGAAATTCGGAATTCTGTGAAACGTCATTCGACAACGCTTCGTTCCGTGTGAGGTCATCAAGTGTCGTCATCTGGCTGTTTGGCACGACGGTTTCCAGCACCGCGCGGTCAACGGCCTGCAGCGGGCGTTGGCCCAGAACGATTTCGTTGATGGTGCGTTCGCAGGTACGGTGCGCCTGCGACAGCAGGGCTGCTTTCTGAGCCGTTGATCGCCCCATCCCCGCCAGCCGCGCCAGCACAATCACGCTGCCCATCAGAATGGCAGTCGCCAGAATGATTTCCATCAGACTGAAGCCACATCGCGAAGACCGTCGAGAAACTGGCGGGCGAGGGAATCGCATCATATGGCACCCTCCCTCACCACGTCCTGCTGATCTATAGACGGAAGGCGAAACGGAGCCGTATACGAAATGCTTCCGGTCAGGCCGCGAACATTCACCTTCACCGCGAAGTTTCGACTGCCACCGATCTGAATTTCGGCGTCACGACTTCGACCGTTCGGACGGAATCGAATCGGCTCCATCTCTCGATCAGAACCAATCGGCGCATTCTCAACGAGTCCTGGCACCGAATCCGCTTGGGCATCCGGCAGCAATCCGGAATTCGCCCGTGTGACTTCGGCCATGACGGGTTCGATAAACCAGCATCCTGTTGGAAGCTGGCCTTCGTGGATGACTTCCAACTTGTTGCCCGGCGATGATTCAGTTCCAGTGATTCGTTCATCCAGTGCGCCATCGGTCGTGAGAGTCGCAGACGAACCGAACGGTGTTCCTGAGCATTCAAGCCACCAGCGGTCGGTCCCGGGTTGATATCGGAACAGCACGTCACAGCCGCGGCGAATCGCAGTGGCACGAGCTTTCGCGATGGCGGCTTTGACTGATGTTGCAGACGATCGCAGACGGCTCTTGTCCAGGGGCCCGCGCATCGAAGGCAACGCGAACGCTGTCATGGTGGTTAGAATTGCCAGCACGATCAGCAGTTCCGGCAGAGAGAATCCGCCGCGTGCTGATCCAACGGCCTGCCCTGCCCCAACATTTCCTGTGCCAACAAGTCTGTTCCAACGCTTTCGTTCACGGAAGGCCGGAGGGAGACTGGATTCGTACACCGGCATCCGACGGAAGTCGTCTGCAAGGCGCAAGAGTTTGCAGATCGCCCTGAACATTATCACTCCGCCTAACAAGGGCACGGCCTCGGGCCCACTGGCGTGGAAAGCAATTCGGCGTGGATCGTGCCAGACGCCGAGGTGCTTCCGTTGATCGCCTGATGAAATACGCACACACTGTGCACGCAAATTCTTCCTTACGATTCTAAACATCGCCATCTGATGAGACGTCTCCGCCTTCGCTGGCCGCTCCGTCACCGGTCCAGCTCACAATGTCATCTTCGGTGTTTTCCTGTCCGTCCGGGCCCAGTGACCAGATGTCAGGCACGTTTAACGTGTTGTGGGTGGCGGGAAATTCGTAGCGGTAACTGTTGCCCCACGGATCCTTGGGCAGCTTTTCTGTTTTGATGTAAGGACCATCCCAGTTGGATGAACTTCCACCACCGTTTTCATCGCCCTCCAGTTCCGGAGCTGCTTCGGAGCCGCTTTCCAGATCACCTCCGGCCGAGTCCGCTGACGGTTCTGAAATCAATGCCGCCAGTCCCTGTTCTGACGACGGGAATTTGTTCATATCAATTGCGTAGCGTTCGAGTGCCGACTGAAACATTCCGATCTGCGTTTTCACAGAATTGATGTCTGCTTTCTCTTTGCTGCCCAGCAGTCGCGGGCCCACCAGCGACACCAGCAGGACCAGAATGGCCATCACGATCAGCAGCTCCGTCAGCGTGAAGCCACGGCGTGAGTTCTTAATCAGGTTCAGATTTCGTTTTTTCATCTGTGCATTCCTTTCGTAAATGCTGAGCGAACCGCGTCAGCCCATCGATGTACTCATTTCAAATACCGGAAGCAGCAGTGCCACAATGACAAACAGCACGGCACTTCCCATGACCATTAACAACGCCGGTTCAATCAGACGAACCATTGTATCAAGTTGCCGAGCCACCTTTTTGTCGATGCCGTCGGCAATGTTATTCAGAACTCGTTCCAGATTATTGGCTTCTTCCGCGATGCTGATCATGGCCATCACATTGGATGGAATCAGCCCGCACTTCGACAGAGGTTCCGAAAGAGTCGCACCGGAAGAAATGTTTTCTGCCGATTCGCGAATAGCACTGCCCAGCACGACGTTGCCTGACGAATCGCTGCTGATCTCCAGAGCCTTCAGCATGGGCACTCCGTTTCGAAGCAGCGTTCCCAGAATACGACAGAAACGTGATGTTGCTCCGTTCAGAAAAATGGGCCCGAAGACCGGCAATCGAGTTTTCGCACGATCGATTTTCCGGCGTCCGTCCGGCGTCGCAGCCCACTTCCGAATGGCAATCACGACACCCATCAGTGCTAACGCAACCAGAATGCCGAATTTCCCCAGAAAATCGCTGAGCCAAAGCAGAACAACGGTGGCCGTTGGCAGAGTTCCTTCGCGTTCCAGTTGAGCGAACAGGTCGCCGAATTTGGGGACGAAAAACACGATCAACACAATCGTGACAATCGACCCGGCCGTGGCCAGAAAGGCGGGATACGCCATCGCGCCACGAATTTTGGCCCGCAGCTCCTCCTGCCGTTCCAGAAACTCGGCCGTCTGTTGCAGCGATTCTTCCAGAAACGCACCTTCCGCTCCCGCGCACAATGCTGATCGTCAGTTCGTTAAAGACGTCACTGTGAGCTTTCATGGCTTCATGTAACTGTGCTCCTTCCGAAATGCGACTGCGCACATCAGCCAGCACCGACTGCAGCCGATCGTTGGGAGTTTGTTGGATCAAAACTTCCAGCGACTGCAGCATCGGCACCCCGTTGGCCAGCAGATCGGACAACTGAGTGAGCGTGCTGGCCAGCAGTTCTGTCTTGATCGGACGATTAAATTTCAGGCCGAAAGAAGGAGCTTTTGACGGCTTCACGTCGATGGGAAACAGTGCCTTATCCGTCAACAAAGCCATCACATCATTGCGCGACTCGGCTGTAATCAGGCCGCTGACGTCCTGACCTGCCATGTTGCGAGCTGTGTAGGCAAATTCCTGCATGATTTGAAATGATTGGTTGTCATCGATCAGTCATGGTGTGTCAGCAAGCGGCACAGGCCAATGCCAGGCAACAACCGGCGTGCGTGCGAGCTAACAAAACCGCATGTTGCACTAATCCGCTTTGGTCACTCGCAGCACTTCGTCGATACTTGTTTTCCCGTGAAGCACTTTCCGCCAGCCGTCGTCGCGCAGAGTCCTCATCCCTGCAGCAACCGCTGCTTTGCGAATCAGGTCGGTGCCAGCCTTGTCGTGCGCCAGCTTGCGGACTTCGTCGTTTGCTTCCAGGAGTTCGTAAATGCCCATTCGTCCGGAGAATCCGGTTCCACGACAGTTGCGGCAGCCAACCGGACGGTAAATGGTGGTTCCGTAGGTGATTTCATCGAAAGGAAAGTCGTCGGGAACTTCGTTATACGCTGGCTGATATTCTTTGCAGCAGTCACGACACAGCCGCCGTACCAGCCGCTGAGCCATAATGCCTTCCACGGTGCTGGACACAAGAAACGGTTCGACTCCCATATCCACCAGACGCATGAAGCGCCGGCTGCGTCATTGGTGTGCAGGGTGCTGAACACCATGTGACCGGTCAGAGAAGCCTGAATTGCATTTTCGGCTGTTTCAAAGTCACGAATTTCCCCGACCAGCACGACATCCGGATCGTGCCGCAGAATACTTCTCAGACTTGCAGCAAACGTCAGCCTGACCTTGTGATTCACCTGAATCTGGTTGATGCCTTCGAGCTGATACTCAATTGGATCCTCGGTGGTGATGATCTTGTTTCGTTCCGAACGAATTTCCGCCACGCGCTGTACAGTGTCGTTGTCTTGCCCGAACCTGTGGGGCCGGTGACCAGCACAATGCCGTGCGGCATGCGGATCAGTCGCTGAAACTGTTCATTTACGTCGTCTTCCATGCCGATGCCGGCCAGAGAAAACGACAGTGCGTCTTTGTCCAGAACGCGCATTACGACGCTTTCGCCGTGCAGCATCGGAATGATCGAAACGCGAATATCAACTTCGCGCCCCGACACGCGAATCTTGATTCGACCGTCCTGTGGAATGCGTTTCTCCGCGATATTCAGGTGAGCCATAATCTTCAGGCGACTGATGATGGCGGCCTGAAAACGATTCAGTTCCTGGGGAACGGGCTGAGTCTGCAGGACTCCGTCAATCCGATAGCGGATCTTGATTCCGGATTCCTGAACCTCCATGTGAATGTCACTGGTGCGCGACTTCACTGCTTCGACCAGAATGTCATTTACCAGTCGCACCACCGACGCCTGCTGAGCCATCGCGGCTGCTTCAGATTCGTCGAACTCCAGCTCACCGATCACTTCCAGTCCATCGGCCGGTTCTTCCACCTGAGCCATCAGCCCATCCAGAGTTTCCGCGCCGACCCCAAGATGGGATTTGATCAGCGTGGCCACCTCGTGGGGAAGTGCGAGCACCGGATTGACGTACAGGCCAGTGGCCGCCGCGACAGCGTCCGGCCCCTGCACATCAAACGGATTTGAAATCACCAGAGTCACTTCGTCGTCGGTGCGTTCGATCGGGAATACACTGTGACGGTGAATCAGCCGCAGCGGAAAACCCTTCAAGAGCGACATATCGACCGACTGTTCGGCGAGGTCAACCAGCTTCAGATTCAACGACTGACCGATTGCCTGCAAGGCCTCCAGGTCATTCGCCAATCCCAGATCATCCGCAAGGCGCACCAGGCCGCGCGCAGGATCGGAGAAAGCCTGTCTGGCAAGCTTTAACTCAGTCCGCGACAAACGGCGCGCAGAATTGTCTCGGGAGGTGGCACCCGTGAGTGCAGTGGACATGAACAACTCCTGCCGGCGCAGGTGTAGAGGAGGGAGGAACAGGCGGGACTGGCGACTCTCCATAACTCACCAGCTGGCAAACAGGTTATATTCAAGCCGACCTGATCACAACCGTTATCTCAGGATCACAACTGTTCTCTCATCTGGTACAGGAAATTCGGACTGCGATTCCGGCTTTCGGTCCAGACAAGTTCCCCCCGTCCCTGCGGGTTAAGCCAAAGATTCGGGTTATTCCGGCCTCAGACGTCCATTCAGTGACTGAATTGACAGCTTCCCGGGAAAATACGGGCGGATGCGATTGGATCTGCAGGATTGCGTTTCACTTTCGCGAATCATGTGGCGTTTCGCTTGTTTCCGACTGTCGAAAACACTCCAATCTGGGCCGGATTTTTGTGCGAACCCCGCTGAAGGTGTGGAGTTGCGCAGTTTGAGGACAGTGGTTTGCTTCTCCGCTTAGAAAAGAACAGGACTTTTTGACGATGGCCGCCAAGGTTTACTACGACGACGATGCCGATTTGAGTCTTCTGAAAGACAAGACGATTGCGATTATCGGCTACGGCAGCCAGGGACACGCACAGGCTCAGAATCTTCGCGACAGCGGTTGCAATGTCATCATTGGACAGCGCCCGGGTGGCCCGAACTACGATCTTGCAATCAGTCATGGCTTCAAGCCGATGTCCGCTGCTGATGCTGCGGCACAGGGTGACCTGGTGAATATCCTTCTTCCGGATGAGCTCCAGGGGGATGTCTACCGAAACGATATCCGGCCGAATCTGAAGTCCGGCAACCTGCTGATGTGTTCCCATGGATTCAATATCCACTTCGGGCAAGTTGTCCCGCCAGCTGGTGTAGACGCTGCACTGGTTGCTCCAAAAGGTCCCGGGCACCTCGTGCGAAGTGAATACGAAGCCGGTGGTGGAGTTCCTAGCCTGATCGCCCTCAGCGAAGGTGCATCAGAGACGTCGCGGCAGCTCGCACTCGCGTATGCCAAGGGGATCGGTGGAACCAGAGGCGGCGTGATTGAGACGTCTTTTGCTGAAGAGACCGAAACCGATCTCTTTGGAGAGCAGGTTGTTCTGTGTGGCGGCGTCAGCGCGCTGGTGAAAGCCGGTTTCGAAACGCTCGTTGAAGCTGGCTATCAGCCGGAAATGGCCTACTTTGAATGTATGCATGAACTCAAGCTGATTGTGGACCTGTTTTACCAGGGCGGCCTGAACTACATGCGGTACAGCGTTTCGAACACGGCGGAATATGGTGACTATTCAACCGGGCCCCGAATCGTAACAGAGGAAACAAAGGCGGAAATGAAACGCGTTCTGACCGAAATTCAGAACGGCACTTTCGCCCGCAACTGGTTGCTGGAAAATAAAGCGGGGCAACCGTCGTTCCACGCCACACGTCGACGTGAACGCACCCACGAAATCGAAGTCGTTGGCAAGCAACTGCGACGTATGATGAGCTGGATTAAGGCGAAAGAAGTCTGATCACAAGGCCGTTGGAGAACCTATTCCTGATCGGCAGCGCCGTACAAGAACGGAATGTCCTGCTCGGGAGATGTCCAACGGATTCGCGATTATTGAGCCCGGCATCTGCACAGATGCCGGGCTTTTGTTTTTCATTGGCTGATGATTTCCATAAAGGCATTTACAGAAGACTCAGAACCTTCGGCGAACGCTGATGTCCTGTTCGAGTTCAAACAGCTCAACCGGATTCATCTTGAATTGCAGCATCCTCGCCGTGGGCCTCCCGTTGTCACCCCCTTTGCGCTGCATGGTGATTCGCCCGATACGAAGGCTGCCATATCGAGTCAACGAAACCTCTCCATCGCCATAGAATGCAGTGGCTTCCTGGGTCGATCGAATCGTCCATCTCCGTTGTACAGACAAGTTGCTCTCCGGGTCTTCACCAGCTCCCTCTGACACTCCAGCCTCGACGGCTTTACCCTTCAGTGTCACCATGATCCAGTCGGCGGCCTGTTCACCGTTTCCGGCCAGAAGATCGCTGACAATGGTTTCACGATTCTGCCGGAAGAATTCGATCACAGCTTTTTGATCTTCATCCGGCAACTCATTCAGGAACATCCGGCGTTCATCTCTCCCTGACTTCAGCGGTGGCTTTTCTCCAACGAAGAGTTTCAATGCTTCATGGACATTCCCGGGCATGTTCCACATTTCTGCGTATGTTTTCAGCCAGCGTTTGTCGATTTGATTGAACCCGTTCCTGTTACTGACGAGCTTGACGGAGATGCGCTCAAACGACGTTCCTGTCTTCGTCGTGATACGAACTTCAACATCCGCCTTTTGTCCGTGGGGCTTTGTTGCCTGCACTCCGAGAATGTCGTCTCGTCCGTATCCCATTGCGCGAAGCCACTCCTGAGCTTCTGAATGATTCTTCCAGTCATTGAACGCATCCCGGATTTCATCTTCGTTCCGGAACCCTGCCCTGGCTGTGGCTGATCCCAGAGCAATCTCCTCTTCTCTCAATCGTTCCTGCCCGCCGGTTGCCGCATGAGTTTCATGTTCTGCCCGGCATGCTGGATTCGGCAGGATGCTGAGGGAGCAGACGCTGAACAGGAAGAGTTTGACACACATTTGCATAGGTGCCTCGCAGTGCGATGACAGTCTTGTGGGGATGATGTCAGCAATATTCCGAAGCGAAGGTGGTACGTGTTCGTGGGCGAACTCTTCTTGAGTTCACTCGTATTCGGAGCAGCGGAAATAAATGCCGCGACTAGATCATGGTCGGTCAGAATCCTTCACTGAGGAGTGACTCCGTCATTGTGCCGGGATTTTGTTGCCGGTCAATCAGTTCGCGTACTGGAGTGTTCTCATGCAGTCAGAGAACGCAGATCAACCAGCCGTGAAAATTCAGTCATTTGATGGATTACGCATGCATTCAAATGAAACCAGCGTTTTGCAGAATCCAGAATGACGCTGTCCGTTGAGATTACAATTCCATCCACCCGAGAGAGTTCATCGTCGGGATTCGGGTGCAGTTCTGTGTGCCAGTTCCAGGAGTTGCGCACAGCCTGTTCGTCCAGTATTTGTTTCAGGCGTCCGCTGTTGGAAACGGGTTTGTCGAGCAACCAGGTTGCTTGTTCCACTTTCAGATCTGACAAGACGCGGCCTGTCAGGTTTACGGCCTCCAGCGTCTCCTGAACTCGTTTGTAAGTTCCATGAACACTGGCAAGATCCCGGTAGCAGCCATCCTGACCGACGAACACATACGCATCGCTCAACGCGCTTTCGATTGTGATCAGCAAATTGAATCCATCGATGAATACCTGCTGGCCCTGAAGGTCGTGATTATCAACCTGATTCGTCTGTCGATTCGTCCGCTGACTGTCGGAACAGGCAGATCGCATGAGCAACATTCGCTGGCGTTCAGAAAGCTGGAACTTGTCGCCGACCAGTTTTAGCGACGAAGCAGTGGCGTAGTGGCGACTCAGCAACCAGCAGTATTCGGAAAGAGCTTCCCGCAGCTTCGGAATCTGCTGATCAGAAAAAAACGATGCATCTTCCGGATGCGTGCCGCGATGTCGTCGCTCATGAGCCATGGAATCAGTTTTCCTGTCCGGATTGGGGGATCTGCGAAATCATTCGACTTCAGGATCGCTACCTCGAAGTTCGGTAAGCACTGCGAATAAGGCGTATCAACGCATCAGTTTCCGATTCCGGACAGGGTTGGAAAGGGGCAATGTCCTGAATTGGACAATGGATTGTCGAATGATGTTGTGGCATGCTTCACCACGGGTGTGGTTGATAGTCTTTGAGAAAACAGCCGCAGTACGGCTCGTCCGGTTCGCTGTATCCCTGAACAATCGGAGCATAAATTCTGGCGGCCCCGTCGATGACGTCGAGCGGCGGGTAAAAGCCATGCTTGTCCCGCACTTGGTCTGCGAGAGGCGTTGGCTTTTCATCGGTGATCCATCCTGTGTCGACACTGTTCATGTAGATAGAAGACTCTGCAAAGTCTGCAGCTGAAGTCCGTGTCAGCATATTCAAGGCGGCTTTCGCCATGTTGGTATGAGGGTGAAAGACAGTCTTGTTCAGCCGACCGAACTGGCCCTCCATGGCCGAGACATTGACAATAAATCGTCGCTGGCTGGGCGAGCGACGAAGTAGAGTTTTGAGTCGTCTGGTCAGAATAAACGGTGCGGCTGCATTGACCAGGTAAACCTCCAGCATTTCGATGGTTGAGATGTCTTCAATCTTATTGCGCCAACTATTCATGGGACGCAGGTCGACTTGTTGTTCATGCACATCAAGCAAGCCCGTTGGGAAATATTGTTCTATGGCAGCGATGTGACCTTTATACTCGGGGTGTGATTCCAGCAGAGCGAAGGGGTTGTGATGAGAGTGGATCAGTGTTGTTGCCTCGGAATCGCAATGTGTTGACAGAAGATGTTGGTAGTAGGCCAATGGCCGTTTGACTGTCTGTGCCGCGTTGTGAATCAAAATGTCCAAATGTGACTGCGAAGAAATCATTGCATCAGCAAATGTTTCTACAGAGGTGAGATTGCGTAAGTCCAGTTGGTGAATCTCAAGGCGATTCCGCCAATCCTCGAAGTCGGGTTCCTGTTGAAATCTTCTTGCTGCGTCAACCGGGAAACGGGTTGTCGTGACAACTGCGGCATCGTCACGTAGTAACTTCAGAACAGTCTGGTAACCAATCTTTATGCGGCCACCGGTGACTAAAGCAATTCGACCATTCAGGTTCACCCGTTCATTTCGTTTCTGCCAGTTCAACTCGGCACAACCGGGGCACAATCGATGGTAGAAATGGTGAAGCTGCGTGTATGGGGTCTTGCAGATATAGCACGAATGCGGCCGGATTCGCTTCGCTGGCTCTGGAGACGGAAGACCTGAATCCGCCAGCTCCTTGAAAGGCGAATGAGGTATCAGCTGCCGCACGATGGTGGTTGATTCAATCGCCCTGCGGTCAGCTGCGGCGATTTGCCTCTGTCGTTGCTGCTTTTTTTGCTTTTTTGCGGTGCGATGTATTTTCGTGATCAGACTCTTGAAGCGGTCCTGATCGTCTACCAGTTCGGGAGCCTCGGAGATTGTCTGCAGTACATCCAGGCAGGTTAGAAATGCTTGTTCGGTGAAAGGCAATTCCGATGGAGTCGGAAGGGATTGAACCTCCGCCTCCGTTAGTTGGGACCGATCTGCTTCCACGATACCACGACTCCGCTCTGACATTCGCTGCGAGCACTTGCAGGCTGCGGGTGATTCAGCCCGGTCAGGTCTTCGCCGGGAGGGCACCCTTGCATTCCGTCAAACAGTGCAGATTTCCGGTACTTCATTTCAGCCAAACAGTATATAGACATGGCAACGCAAAGACCTGAAAATGCATCGAAGAAGATTCGAACTTCTATCTCGCGACAAGCAGTCGCGCGCCCTTCCAGTTGGACCATCGATGCATCGGATAGTGTGATAGTGTAGCGAACCCGTTGTGGGGAACTATTCAGCGACACGGATGCTGACGAATTGGTTCGCTGTCAGGCTTTCGCAGTTCCTGCCAGATGGTATTTCTCGCGTACAGCAAGTGATGAAATCACCTGACGATCGCTCTGAGTTCTCTTCCAATCCGTTGTGGCGACAATTTGCAGGTTGTGTTCAGGAGAACTTTGATCAATTCTCCCTCGCATTACGGAGCTGAAACGGCCGTGTCATCGCTGTTCAGCGCGAGACAGATCAATCGATCCCCCTGACGCAGCAAGAGAGAATCTCTGACAACCACGGCGGCATAAAGTACCGGGGCTTTGCTGCCCGGAGGCCCGCTATTTGTTGGTGAGCCAGCGGCAGGGACAGGATCCTTCTTGTCTTTCGCAGCGACGGGAATGGGGTCCAGCGTCGTCACAGTGAGGTCTGATTTCAGGCCGTTGACGACGTCGATCTTTCCATCACGAGCCGGAACCAACACGCTACCGTTGCAAAGTCCGATTGCGGTTGCCCATGAACTTCCGGACAAACGTTTCGCAAACAATTCATCTCCGGCAGCGGCTTCCAGTCCGTAAAGCACGCCTTCGCGATTCACAAACAAGGCGACTCCTTCATGTACAATCGGCGATGCAAAACTGCTGGTCGCTCTCCTGGCTCGCCAGACATAATCGGCTTTCCAAATACCATCAGCGGTGCGCGAAATCTGCACCATTCCATTTGATTCCGCAGCTCGACCGCTACCGCTTTCACCTCGCCCCACCGTCGCGCCAATCAGGAATTTTCCGTCACCCAGTGGCATGGGAGTTGGCGTGGAATTTCCGGTCAGTTCTTCCAGCTTCCACAGTTGGCTGCCGTCAGTCGGATCAAGACCCATCAGGGAACCACTGGCACTCAAGACCAAATGTTGACCGCCGTCAACCGGGACCAGACGCGGACTTGCCCAGCTTGTGGCACCGACTCCGGGGACTTTCCACCTGGTCTCACCGCTGGATTTTTTCAGGCAGACGACATACGGCTCTTCAGAACGTTCCATCCAGATAAAGACGTGGTCGGCTGATTGTTCCACCGATGCTGCTAATCCATGGCGAGCGACAATGGCGCCATAGTCGACCACCAGATTGCGTTCCCATCGGATCTTGCCATCGTGAGTTAACGCGACCAGATTACCACCTTCGAACAGACAGATGACTCCTGCGTCATCGGCCGCCGGACTTGGGGCTGCTCTGCTGACGTATTCGTTGTTTTCGTGAGGCGTAGCGTTGGAAATCGCATGCCGCCAGAGTTGCTTTCCATCTGTTAACGAATAGGCAGCGACATGGCAGGTGTCTTTGTTGCCGCCTTCAATGCTGGTCACGTAAATGTGGCTGTGCCAGACGACTGGAGTCGACTGGCCATAACCAGCGAGTTCCACAGTCCAGCGTGGTTTTGTGCCGGCCGTCGGAGCCGTTGTGTCCAGCGAAACCTGCCCGCCGTTTTGGAACGAAGCCCACGAATCGTGCGCCAAGGCGGGCCTTGCGAACACCTCGAGCGAAAGCAAAACGCCGAGTCCCAGTGTGATGAGTCTTTTCATAACAGGTTTTCGTTGAAAGATACTGCACGTCACGAAAGTAAAACGAGATCGATTAACCTGACGCCGCAGGTGAGGCCTGTCCAGCCTGACTTATTCTGCCCGCGGCCTGAATTGAGTCGGAGTAAACAGAATCACTCATTTGGCACCGAGTAAAGTATAAACTGCGCCTACGGCATCAGGTTAAACATCAAAAACGGACCAGCACCCTGTTGAAAAATGGGACCGGCTCGACAGGAGACCTCAAAACGCGACGGTTTTCAGCCGTCCTGCGTGCCTGTCCCGGTTTTTCAACGGACAGATAGGTTAGGGCGTTGAGCCCCGCCGTGGTGTTATGACTGAGGTTGAGTGCTGATGACTTCCACTTCTTCGTATTTGCCGACGCTCATATTGGAACCGCCGATAACAATCAGGTGCTGATCATCCAGTGGAAGCAGACGGTGGAAGAAACGACCCGTGGGAGTCTTCGCGATCACATCCCATTTCGTCCCGTCTTCGCTGAGCCTCTGCAACGTCCCCTGCACTGTCGTCACGTATAAGTATCCGCCAGTGGCGAAGGCGGATGCTCCGAAACCGGTCATCATGCCGCCCGACATGTTGCGACGCCGGCCGGAAGTGTTGTCTGATTCTTCGCCGGAGGATTCACTTTCGGGATGGGCTTCTTCCTGTACAACGAGAGCCGGCCCTTCGCTCCACGTATCGGAAGCAGGATCATAGATGGCTGACTTTGTCGTCGGCCCCCCTTCGCGCTGCATGCCACCTATGGCGTACAGCCGACCATTATGAGCGGCTGTTGCGAGAGCTCGACGCTGAAATGGCGGCGATGCAATGGGTTGCCAGTGAAGAGGCTGCTGAGTCAGATTCATCTTCCAGGCAGTTGTATGCCAGACGGAATTGCCTTCGCCTTTCATTGCCCAGCCGCCGACCACGTAGATGCTGTCACCGACAACGGCTGCGTCATGAGATGATCTGCGTTCCGGCAGAGCCGGAAGTTCGTGCCACTGGCCGTCGACGGGATCAAAGCAGGACACGTCACTTTGGGACCAAAGGTCATGCTCTTCGCCTTCCTCGTTCATTGCTGAAAAGCCACCGACGCGATACAGCCGGTTATCATGGGCCACCAGAGCCAGTCCCTGAAGTCCGGGACCTTCGGCAAGTGATTCCCATTCGCCCGATTTCAGGCTCAGCTTCATCAGCCGGTTACCCTGCTCCCCGCTGGAATAGGAATGTGCACCTCCGGTGTGCCCACCGTATGTGTAAACCGCGTCGTTCAGGGTGGCTGCTCCAAAGCTTGTCACGGGCTGAGGCAGGTCCTGAAGACGTACTGCCTGAATCGGCTGATTAGTCGTGGGAACGTGCAGAGACACCGTCGAATAGTGGCGCGTTTCCGGATAAGCCTTGCCGTTCAGTTCCCCGGCAACACTTTCCACAAATTTGGCTCGCAGCGAATACACTCCGGCATCCGCAACATCAAACATCGCCCGTCCCTGATCGTTAGTCGTCGCGTTGACATCTTCCGCTCCTGGTCGAGCCACCGTCAGTTCTGCATTGGCCACGGGCTTTTCGCGAAAGGTGACTGTTACCGCAATCTGCGAACCCTGCAGTTCAGGAACCACGTCCAGGACCAGGTTGTCACTCGTGACACAGGACTTCCATTCGGCGGCACCGGCTTTGGGCCCCGTCTTGGCGTAGTAAAGCAGGCGGAACTTTGCGTCGCCGCGATCCATCACACCCAGATCATGAGACGCGATATACACGCCGCCTTCGATGCATGAGGCGAAGATTTGTTCGTCGGTCTTTGTCAGTGGGACGGCTTCGGCGGCCGCCGTTCCGACAATTCGGTGAACGACCACCCCGCTCACTCGGGAAAGATATTCGGCATTGTCGTCGTGAGCGTCTTCGCCAAAGTACACGCAGACTCGCGGCTGGCCGTCAACCTGAGTCGGTACCAGCCACACAAAATGAGCGTTCGCGGTCAGGGGCATCGCAACGAGTGCAATTGCGGCTCGCATGCACCATGTCTTCAGACAGTTGATCATTGGGGTCTCCTGAGTTTTCGATGAATCGAGTTTGTGTTGTTTGTACATGTGAAAGCTCCGTGTTGAATCCGTTACCGACGGGCCACGGCTGTTCTGTGTCCAGTGTGTGAATCGGTCTTGCCTGTCGGCCATGGGCGAGACGGTCTGTCTCGGAATCGTTGTCCGACGGTTCGGTCACCTCCGTCGGGGCAGTTTCAGGTCGAACGCCAGCTCATTCTTTGTTCCTTCAGTAATGCTGGCCTTCAACTGACTGATTGTGTTGTAAATGGGGGGCACTACAACGACGTTCAACCGATGAGGATTCTTTGCCAGACTGTCAACCATCTGCTCATCATCAAAAGCCGGACCGCATGTCGACTGAATTTCGACTCGATGCTGTCCCACAACCGGACCGTGTTCAGGCGCGGCTTCGAATCGCCCGTCGACAACTGAAACGGTCACTCGCGGTCCCGACGTACCTTCGGTGGGAACAAACACCACGGTCCCCTCTTCCAGTGGCGCTCCGTCGACTGTTACCGTCCCGGCGACCGCCGCGCGAACAGGGCCTGCAACTTTGTCGCTGCAGCCTGTGAAAAGACTGATGCAGAGAATCATCGCAGTTGAATAAAAGACGTGTCGTTTGCTTCTTATCAGGTCAGAATTCACCGACCACCTCGCCTCCGTTTCGAGTTGCCAAAGCGTCCAGTACTGTCGCGTCGATGTTGTCCGAAATAAAGCGACATGAGCCATCCGTCAGCCCAAATTGTACTCCGCCAACGTGGTCGCTGCGGAAGGCTTTGGTCCAGTTAGCGTCCCAAATGCCATCGTCGGCGATGTCGTGGATTGAATCCATACTGAGTTGTACAGGCCGTTGAACCGGGATAGGGCACGGACCAGTAAGTGAACGAAAACCGCGACTGTCCAGCACAAAGACTATCACTGGCGCCGAACTTGTAGTCCGGCAGATTATAGGATGTTTCGCCGATCATCAGTGTTGACGTGGTTCCATCGGTAAAGTCACGAAACCTGGTCTTGCCGCCGGCGGAGTCTGAATACACGATCGCCCCGTTCAGATTCGGCCGCGCGGAACCTGGAATGTAGGGCCAATACACGTTGTAGTCCGCGGTGCCCATGTTAACCGCGTAATGTCCAGGGGCTCGGCCCGCGTCGCTGGTGCAACCGGGAACCTGTCGCCTCATGGGAGAAGACGGACACAGATAAAACGGCAATACCTGAGACGTCACTCGGACATTGTGAGGATGACTGTTGGTGAGACTGAAGTCGTACAGGTTGTAAGCGTTGGCTCCGTCGATCATCGGCAGGATCGCAGTGAACGTGCTGCCGCCGCTGAGCGTGCTGTTGGCATTGGCATTTGGAAAGCAACGGTAGACGTCGTGATAGTTGTGCAGAGCCAGGCTGATTTGCTTGAGATTGTTTTTGCACTGCGTTCGTCGCGCCGCTTCGCGAACCTGCTGCACGGCTGGCAGCAATAGGGAAATGAGAATGGCGATGACTGCAATCACCACCAGAAGTTCAATCAGGGTAAAGCCCGGCATTCGGGAATAGGACCTGATTGGCGTAACAAGATGACCAGGGAGGGCAGCCTCTGAGTTGGGCTCAGGCGTCAATGTGCGCAATTGCATCGCATACTTCCTTCGGTAGACAGACGCATTGAAAAGGTCACCGTCACCCCATGTGACAGTGGACAATTTCCGAGCGTGGCTGGCTATTGCGTGGAAGCAACGTGGGTAGAGATCCCCACAAACTCGCTTGCTGCGGCCTCGGACTGTATCTTCAGAGTTGACACTGAGATTCAGTCTCAGTAGATTAGTTTGGCATGGAGCAGTGTTCAAGGCAGGACCTGCTGTTTTGCCATTCCTTTTCAATCTTTGGCTCATGCCTGAGCTCGAGCAGCAAGCACCCCGCGCCGATGCAAGACGACTCCAGACAGCAAAGAACGCCGAAAACCGACGAACGCAGCATCCCGTTGCCTGTGACATTTTCGCAGCTTGCCGGTGGAAGAACGGAGTGCGCCATCGAACACGAAGGTCAGCTCTACCGCTTGCGAGTCACAAAAAACGGCAAACTCATTCTGAACAAATAAGTGAATGAGATCAGCGGTACGGTCGTGATGTCAGACGTTGCGCACTGATCGCAGTCGATGGCAGTCCGTACCGAGAATGGGAGCGATTGCTCGTGATAACGATCGCTCGTGATAATGCCGTTCCCAGTTCGAATGATTCTGCCGCTTGCGTCTCGTCAGGTTGTTCGCGACATTCCGTTTAACACGCTACTTTCTGTTGGGATTTGCGCGGCTGTCGAGCGATGAGCAAATTGACGGATATCCTGAGAATGTTCAGCGAAGCCACCTTTAACGTGGAACTGCCGAACGGGATCCGGTCAGCTGAAAACGCTGGTTGCCTTTCGCCTTCCTGAATGAATTGAACGCGGTCCTGGTACGGAGTTCGGCACGGAGAAATTCTGAAACCAACAATCGTTGATTACAGGTGAAGTCGCAAGCGATGATCTGGGGACATCCAACTATCTTGTTTGGCATCTGGGGAGTGCCGCTGATTGTGGCGCTGCTGATTTATGCTCAGAAAAGGCGAATCCTGACGGCAGAGCGTTTCGCAGATTCGGCGATGATTCATCGGCTGATTCCATTCATGGGGATGAAGCGAGTCTGGCTGAAGGCTGTTTTGCTGATGACGGCCTTCACCCTGCTGATCGTTGCCTGTGCCAGACCAAGGTATGGCGAATACTTCGAAGAAGTCTCTGTGCGCGGCGTTGACCTGATTGTGTTACTGGATGTAAGCCGATCGATGCTGGCTGAGGACGTCGCTCCCAATCGACTCGAACGTGCTAAGGCAGACATCGTTGACCTTCTCGAAAAACTGAAGGGTGACCGTGTCGGGCTGATCGCGTTCGCGGGGGCACCAGTGGAACTGGTGCCTTTGACAACGGACCATGGTTTCTTCAAGCTGATTTTGAGTGACGTTGACCCCGATAGTGCTCCGCGAGGAGGCAGCCTGATTGGAGATGCGATTCGTAAGGCCATCGAATCCCTGGACACGGTCCCCAATCGCCAGCAGGTTCTTGTGTTGATCACGGATGGGGAAGATCAGGATTCTTTTCCAGAGCAGGCTGCCGAACAGGCAGCTGAAAAGGACATCAAAATCATCACCGTCGGACTGGGCGATAATGGAGAAGGTGCTCGAATTCCACAGCGTGACCAGAACGGGCAGCTGCAGTTTATCCAGCACGATGGTCAGGAAGTGTGGTCCCGGATGGATGAACAACTCCTTCGCAACATTGCACTCAAGACTGCCGGTGCCTATGTGCCAGCGCGAACGACCAGCTACGACCTGGGAAGGATTTATGAAGATCACCTGGCCAAACTGGCACAAGGAGATCTGCAGTCAGAACAACAACGGCGTTTCCGTGAACAGTATCAGTGGTTTGCTGGCGCCGCGCTGATTTGTCTTCTGCTGGAACTGACTATCCCGCGCGCCGGTTCTGTTCAGTCGGTGGGTTCGCTGGCCAACTGATGGCCGTCAAAAGCCTGCTCAGCCTTCCATGGTGTTCTGAGGTATGCCAGCGGCCGGGACGCTGCAGGACGGAGCCACAGCAACTGGTTTCGCGTGCAGTTACTGCGTCTCCGAAGTAGCCCGAAAGGCAGCGCATCCGCCGGGGCCCTGCCAGTGACGAACGTCACCGGATCAGGTGGCCTGACTACGGGTTCCTGGCGAGCAAAAAACTAAGGCGCCGCCACTTCACCGGTTTGAGGATTGCGGCCGTGCTTTTGCATGATGGCGGACCAGGCGTCCTGTTCCACCGTCTGGGCTTCGTCCACAATAAGTCGCGGAATATCATCCACGATGGCATACCGAAGTCTGGTTTCTGCGCAGGTACTGATCAGGGTATCGCCCTCCATCACCAGCTCAGACCGTGATTTCGGGCAAACGAGGATACTGCGGATCTTTTCGAATTCGAAGGCCATCAGTTGTGACTCAACTTCGTGGATGCTGTTTGAAAACTGGCGACATACCGGGCTTTTTCAAAAGCCACGTAATGCCTGAATGTCCCGAAAGTTTCGCAGGCTGTAATCGATGCCCGCGTAGTCCAGAGCGGAGCAAAGGACTCGCACGGCAACCCCCATACCGTCCGGTCCGCTGAATCCACCGAACTGGCCGCCACCTTTCAGGTGGGGTTCGGTTTCCAGGTAAAATCCGGGGATGCCGAGTTTCTCCAGCCGCTTCTGAATCGTCGGCAGTTGTTCTCGCAAATCACGGAAGATCATTTCATGTCCAGCATCGCCTTCGTTGGCGGGCACAAAATTCTTCAGCCGTTCTTCATCGACCACGCCGGTCCACATCAGCGAAGGATCGATCCGGTAGTCTTTGACATGCATCCATCCCAGCCATGGAACCGTCACTTTGTACTCTTCATAAACCTGAACCGGGTTTTTGTTCTGAGCGGCTACGTTTCCGCCATCAAAAATAAGAACCATGTTGGGATGATCGACGCGTTTTGCGAGTTCCGCCAGCAGAGGTCCGGTTTCACCCACCAGGTTCGGTTCAATCTCCAGACCGTAAACCAGTCCTTCGATGGCACAGGCTTCCGTGATTTTTCGGATCTGATCGGCGGCCGCGTCCAGATGATCTTCAGCTTTCGTGCCTCGAGGATGATAAAACGAAAAGCCGCGTATCAATTTCGTATTCAGAGCTTTGGCTGCACGAATGGTTTTGGCCACTTCGCCCTGCATGTATTCCTCGAACGGCACAAACTTATTGTGAGAGCCATCGTCGACATCGACAAGTTTTACTTTTCCGACCCGTGCGCCGATGCTGGTGACGCTGATGCCGTATTCGCTGTGATACTGTTTGAGCCGTTCAAGTTTTTCAGGACTCAGATCAACGACATGCTCGATTTGCCCGTCGCCCATGACATCAATGAATCGTGGGCTGTAGTTTCGCAGGCCAATTGCTGCCAGAGCTGTCATTTGCTCCAGAGCTGTTCGGTAATTGGCGGCTTCATCTGCAAATGCGCTGATGATGACAGATGGCTTACTGGCCATGGGCTGTAATCTCTCCATCGGATTGTAAGATCGGGTTGTCAGGAATACTTGTCGAGCCGTTTCGGCTGCAGCATTGTCACGATCCGGGCCAGCCGTTACAAGCAAACCCGCGCCGATCCCCCGAGTTCAGAAAACTGTCTCCAAAACAACTGACGAATCGTTCGCTACGAAAGGGCAATCCATGGAATCTCAACCAGAAATCCGCGCGGGAATGGTTGGTATGGGAATGATTTTTGACGAAACGTACCGACCATTTTTCGAAACGGCCCATTCGCAGGGACTCTATGATCGAAGGTTCGGCGACGTGAATGTCACTTTGGCCGCCGTTGCAACAAAGACAGGCCGCCGAGCTGATGCGTACAAACGGACAGCGGGCGATCGCATTGCTGCGTTTCAGAATTTCAGCGGTGACGATGCCGTTCGGGAAATGCTGTCACAGGACCTGACGTTCGCCTGCGTCGCCACTCCCGACAATCGTCATTTTGAAGCATCCAAAGCCATTCTTGAGGCGGGCGTCCATCTGCTGGTGGAAAAGCCTTCTGTACTGACCCTGGAGGAACTGGATGAACTGGTGGCTATCGCTGAACGCAATCGCGTTCTGGCACGCGTGGTGTACCACAAACTGGCCGACCCGGACCACAAGAAAATGCGTACACTGGTGCATGACAATATCCTGCAGCACGTAAACAACGGCTACTGTTCGCTGTTGGAACCCAAGCAGATTTCCGGAGCTCAATTCGGGGAATGGATTCAGGGACGCAACCCGGGGACTTATGTTGCGGTGCACTACATCAAGCTCATCGATTTCACGTTCGGGGGGCGACTGAAGACAGTGACATGTACCGGGCAGCGAGGTCTGGTCGGGCCCAAAGATGGTAACACGTGGGACAGTTGTCAGCTTCGCCTGATTTACGAATACGAGAGCGGGCGAGAAGCTGCGTTCGACATTCATACCTCATGGGTGACTCCCGATAACTTTCCTGGCTACGTCGAGCAGGAGGTTCAGTTTCGATTTGATAACGGAGTCTGGAGCGGTCACTCCCGCAAACGTGGCGTCGAACTGACCGTCGAAGACAAGACGCCGCTTTCGCTGAAGAACACGCCCAACAACCATTACAACTCAATCGCCCTGGAGCCCTGGAACGAACGAACCCAACGAGGTTACGGGATCGAAATCATCGAACGATTTGCCCGAGAAGTCGCTTTCGTCGAATATGCCGGGCCCGCCTCCCAACGTGAGGATCGTCTCCAGCAAATGCGCTCGCTGCACTATTCTGATCTCAGCGCAGATCGACAGGTCGTGGCAGCAGTGCAGGCCATGGAAATGATTCTTGAAGAACAGGCCAAAGGTAACCCTGACTGCGTTGTGCGCTATAATGGCAGGAACCTCAGCCTGCTGCATCCGTCTGCAATGTAACCCGGGAGGGATTGCGACAGTTGCGATGACTTGTTCGCTCTGGATCATGACGTCGGGCACGTCGTTGCAACGATTAGCCATTCGTTCGTTTTGTCGTTCGAGCAGCGATTCGTTGCACTGCAGTTGTTGGAAACGATTCGCTGCTTATGGCAGGATTCGGGCGTGCGTTCTCATTGGCTCTGGTTGGCGATCAGGGTCACATCGTTACGTCCGTTTGAACTCAGATTGCTCCTTCGAACCACCGAGCCGTCAGCGATTCGCTTGTGTTTGCAGGAAGGTGCCCATCCTCTGTCGATCACCGAACTCTTCCTTTTAGTCTGTCGCGAGAGCACCGGATCGGGCCTGGGGGATTGATTCATCAGACGACCATGCCGCGAGATTCGGGATCGACTACAGCGAATCCAGCTCGTACTGAAAGCCACCGGAGAGAATGGGAAATCGACACCAGGTTTTTGGGTCCAGGTTCTTGTCGTCCACGTGGAATGAAGGAGCGTATCGTTCCCGTTTCCATTGGTTCCGTGACCAAAGCCGGAAAAAACGTTTGACCCATTCGACCAACTGCTGTTCCTGGTACGGGGAGTTTTCGCGAATCAGCGTTTGAAGAACTTCCGCAGGGCTCAGTTTGTCACGAATGGCAAGCCGTTCGATCTGATCCAGCAGAGGATAAGGCATCAGATCGCCTTCATCGGTTTGGGCGTATTCCTGAGGCCGCAGCTCTGCGGTGGGTTGTTGCATATTGACAAGACCCAATTCCGGAACCGCTGCGCAACCACCAGAGCCCGTGGATTGCATGACCTTCAGCCATTCGCGAAGAAACGCCTTGTCGATGCCGGCAATGGGGCTGAGTCCTCCTGAAGTATCTCCATCCATGGTGGCGTAACCAACGGCTGCTTCGGAGCGATTGCTGGTCGACAACAATAACGCATTGTTCAGGTTGGCCAGCATCCAGATACTGGGCGATCGCGTGCGTGCCTGAATGTTCTGAAGCGTGATGTCATCCTGTTGCCATGTCAGCGGACGTCCGATTGCCGCTTCGATTGCTGTTGTGTAATTCTGAACGATCTGGTCAACGCTGATTTCATAGTACGTCCCTCCAACTGCTCTGGTTATCCCTTCGGCAGCGGTGCGAGTAATGTCTCCGCTGTTTCGAGTGGACTGGTACATACCGGTCAGCAGGAGTTGCATGGCGACTTTGATGAAGTCGTCCGGGGAGCTCGCTGTGTCGGCGACCTTTGCAAAGGATTTGATGTAGTTCAGCCTGCCGATGAAACCATCAACGCCAAGATCCTGAAGTCCACGTTCGACCATGCAACGAATCAGGCAGGCGACAGCAGAAGAATCTGCTCCCCCGCTCATGGAAACAATAAAGCCACTGGAACGACTTTTGCGCATGTAGTCGAACAGGGCCAGGGCAATTGCCTTTGTGAATTCGTCGAATCGACTCTGTGGTTCGACGGCCCTGCCGGGGGGGGCTTCACTGGGTTTCAGAAGTGGAGCGGAGGGGCTGTTCAGTGTCCCTGGAACTCTGGCGATGCGATCGTGAACTTCGTCCTGCACATCGGTCGGCATGGAATGGATTGCGGCTCGGCGGCTTCGCGTGAGTTCGACATCGACATCGGCGACGGTCACATGAACCTCGTGGAACCCAAAGCGGGGCCCGGCTGCAATCAGATCACCACTGGATGCGATCAGGGCACCGCCATCGTAAACAGCGCGACCTGCTTCGTTGCCGACCATATTCGCATAGACGTAGCTCACACCAAAGGATCGGGATCCCTCAAGAACAAATCGCTTTCGGATCTCGTGTTTACCGAATGCAAAGTGACTGGCGCTGGGATTCAGAATGATATCCACACCACATTCTGCCATTCGATTGCCGGGACGCCCGGCGACCCATGCATCTTCACAGATTTCAAAACCCATGCGGATGCCATCGCATTCGAACAGCAGATCACCGATCGGCCAGGATTCCCCTTCGCAGTGATACTCGGTGACCACTTCTGCCGGCCAGACCCGAAACCATCGTGGTTCGTAGTGCAGTCCATCGCCTGCGAGGTGTTGCTTTGCGACAAAGCCAACAATTCTGCCGTCGGCCGCGACGCAGACCGCGTTGTACACTCCATTGGTGACGTAAAGCGGCAAGCCAATTGAAACGACCATTCCCCGGGTTTCGGGGACAATCTTCTGCAGCATTTGCCAGGAAGTCTGCCAGACGCTGGGCGACAGGAACATATCTTCGCAGCCGTAGCCGGTGATACACATCTCCGGGAGGCAAAGGATTCCGGCATCCTGCTGTCGCGCGAGTTGAATCGCTTCAATGATGCGCTGGGTGTTTCCGACCCAGTCCATTGGTGTTTGATTGAGGATGGCAGCGCCGAGTCGGATGCGTTTCATACGATTGGGTGAACCTCACGAAGTGGTCGGATCAAGTCAGCGTGGCGCGCGAGCCGGACGCATTTCCGGAGATCCTGCCGGATCCGGAATCTTGCCGGGTATTGTATCGACACAATATCATGAAGGACAAAGCCTGGCGGCGAGGAGTTCACTTTCGTCGCCAAACTCGCGGGCTCTAATCCCAGCCTCCACCCTGCTCTTCTTCAAGCTGATTGGCTTCGAACAGTTCATTCTGGACGGGAATCAGGCAGCCAAGAATTGATCGAAGCACTTCCGCCGGGGAACCATTGGCATCGACTTCGTGAATGACCCCGGGACTATATTGTTCCAGGACCGGAGCGGTGACGCGGTGGTAAACTTCAAAGCGATGTCGAATGACGTCTTCGTTGGCATCGTCGGTGCGGTTCTCGCGAATGGCCCGTCGACGAATTCGATGAACCATGTCCTCCTCGTCCGAACACTTCAGGTAAATGATGCGATGGATTTCGAGATACTCTTCCACCATCCGCACCTGCTCTACATTGCGTGGCATTCCGTCAAGAATCAGCAGGTCTTCACGCGGCTTAAAGCGAGACAGCGCGACGTAGGCTTCGACCGCCTTTCGCCAGATCTTGATTGTCAGGGCATCCGGAACCAGTTCACCACGCGAAATATGGCGGTAAACCTCACGACCATTCTGTGAGCCGATATCGATCGACCGGAAAACGTCACCAACCGAGAGATGAAAGAATCCGGGAATATTGGCGAGGATCCCGCCCTGTGTTCCCTTGCCCACGCCTGGAGGACCAAACAACGGCACACATCGATATCGTTTAGAGCCACTCATTCCTACATTCCTGCCTGAGGAAACGCGAGTTACGATGAGCATCGAAAAACTACTCGGCCAGATTACCTTTCGGTATCTCTGCAGTTTCGCCAATCCACCTCGTTTTCCGGTCGCCGAGAGTATGACCTCCTGCAAATCGGCTGGATATGGCCCCGTGATGTTGCGTGTGGCAGTTTTTCAGGAAAAGGACAGTCTCGCCGGAATTTCTAGACAGGCAACGTATTGAAAATGCGATCTCCCGCATCACCCAATCCGGGGCAAATGTACTTTTTCTCGTTCAGTTGGCGATCAATCGCACACGTCAGGATGCCTACATCAGGATGATCAACCTGAATGCGGGCAATTCCTTCCGGCGCGGCGATAATCGAAACCACCTGAATTCTCGGGACACCCCAGCGTTTCAATGCGTCGGCGGCCATACAAATGGAACCGCCCGTAGCCAGCATCGGATCGGCGATTATTGCCAGTTGAGGAGGATGGGAGTCGGGCAGCTTATCGTAGTAATGAACGGGCATCGCCGTCTCTTCATCCCGATATACGCCCAAATGCCACACTTCAAGGTCCGGAAGCAGGCTCACGAGAGGATCGACCATCCCCAGACCGGCGCGGAGGACGGGGACGACTGCGACGCGATGGCTCAACTGATGACAGGTTGTTTCTTCAATCGGTGTCTGCACAGTCACCGGTTCAACGGGTAGATTTCGAGTGACTTCGACGGCAAGAATTGCGGAAAGGGCACGAAGATGAATCCGAAAGGCTGACGGTGCTGTCAGCGAATTTCGCAGGATACTGAGATGATGCCTGACCATCGCATGATCAAGAGCAACGACTGTTCCATCTGCCGAGTCCATAGAGCCCCCGTTCTGATGCATTCCCGTTCTGATGCATTCCCGTTCTGATGCATTCCCTGCCTGATGCCGCTCGTCAGAGTTCACAAAACTGCTCCGCAGCAGTCCGATGAACTCCCGAGCATCCGATCGTAGATTGCCTCAGGGACAGTGAATCTGAACTGAATCATGCCGCGCGGCGTTCAAAACACAACTGACCATGATGTGGGTTCACGATAGTGTGTTCTGTCATCTGCAGGCCAGCCGCGGACAGCTTCTTCGATAACTGGTCTACCTGTCCGTTGTGGTACTCCATTCGGACAGCCTGTACGGGTTGCAGGTTGAGGTCGTCGGTCTCCAGCAGAATGGGATATTCGGAACCTTCGCAGTCCATTTTCAGGACACTGATGTTTCTTAATTCGAAGCGATCGACGATTTCGTTCAGTGTCGTGGTTCGGACTTCTTCTGTTTCACCATCGAAGTCGCCTGTCGGGATAGAAGTGTTTGCGTTTGCCGCGACGGGAAACTTTACGATTCCGCCAGCGTCGTTAGTAACCGCTTCTTTGACCAGGGTGATCACGTCCTGAAGTCCGTTGGCTTCGATGTTTCTGCGAAGCAGTTCACTCGTTGCCAGGCCAGGTTCACAGGCGATGACCCGTGCGGCTCCCTGACGGGCTGCATACAGGGAGAAGACTCCGATATTTGCGCCAATGTCGACCACGTCTGTTCCTGCCGGGACGAATCCATAGTCCCGCCGCATGAACACGAGGAAGATCGTGACTATGTCTTCTGCTTCGCCTGGCAGGTGAATGGTCAGACCGTCCCGGAATCGTACACACCGGCTGGCCGGTGATGTCTTTGTCAGATAGTTCCACAAGAAACCAACAGGATTCTCAACCAGGCCAAACGCACGAACAGAGGCGGCCAGCAAAGCGGGAGACTGCATGAATGCGCGAAGCAAAGCGGCGGGCGGACGTCCAAGGATTTTCATGTCGACATCTCTGTCTGAGGAAATTGAATGAGTGATTGATGAAAGTCAGCATAAGATTCCAGTGTCGGCAGATCGCTGATACGGATCGCGGTGTCAACCCGTTCTGGAGACCTCCGAAGAATCTATCGCTGACGCTTCGGCTTTACTTTGAATGACGTGTTTTCAGTAGCCTTCCGGAGTCATGCAGGACGTTCGGCGAGGATGACGGCACCGGGGGCCACAAAAATTCCCAACGTTTGCCAGAGGGCGGTGCCGATCGCAAACGAAGCTTTGACCGAAAGACTCGTATCATCCGAGTGCACGGCACCTTTGGGAGATGCAGAAATGACGTGGAACCCGGATTTCTCCAGAACACGGACAAAGCTGGCGGCCGGCATCGAAAATCGATGATCGTTCACCGCACGACGCAGCAGCTTCTGCCCTTGCGCCGGGGAAACATGCTGCAGCATCGACCCGATTCGGGCCATCCAGGATTTGTCCACAATTCTCATGATCATCAGTCCGCCGGGTTTCAGGCGGTTATAGATTTCGGACAATTCTTCGGGCTGGCTGGGCCAGTACATGTTTGCATCCAGCACAGAGATCACATCGAACGGGTCCGTCCGCAGATCGAATTCCCTGACCTTGCTGCAGCATTGAGCAGAAAGCCCCTGCTTATGAACCGATGCAATGGCAGCAGGAACGATATCGAAGCCGCAGACATCAAAACCGGCCTCCTGCGCGGCCTGCATGAAACCTCCGTAAGAGCAGCCGACATCCAGCAGAGACTTGCCTTCAGGGCTGATATACTTCGACAACTGATGAACGATGGAGCGATACATCCGCTGCTTGATGTCGTTCAGCTGTTCGCCATTGGTTGTATCGCCCCAGGCCATTGTCTGTGTGTGGGCTACTTCTACGTCCAGATCGTAGGGTTTGTTCATGTAGTACGAATGACAATCGGGGCATTTCAGCCATTCAGTTTCACCGCGTGAATTCACAAACTTCCAGGAGGGTCGAATGTCCTGCGGATGAAAACCGCAGGCTGGACAGTGCACGATCTGCGGCTTGGCATTCGTTTCATTCGCTGCGTTGGTAAGAGTTGTGCGAGCTACCGCTGACATCGATCAGAAACTCCTTTTTCTGACAAGTGCTGCGCTCTTCGAACTCCGAGCGGTTGCTGAACGTTCTGTTCAGATGACCATTCCTCAGAGACCTGCATTCGTTTGATTGCGCTTGAATCGGAAGTGATAACACAATTCAGACGTTCAGGTAAAGATGACATCAGCGAACGGCAGGATTCGCCAATTTTGCGGGATTCTGCAGACCCGGGAAATGCCGTTCAACTTCGGTCAAAGTATGAATCTGCCGTTCCGGCACCGAAGGAAAAAAAACTTTGGACCGTAACGAATGGGCGAAACGGCTTCGGTTCTGGCCACACGGGTGGCTGCAAACCTCGAAAAACACGACCTATTACCATCTCAGCACAACAGATCCTGCTTCGTTTTCGCCTGAATTTCGCGGATTGCGTCGGCTTTTGGGATTTCCATAAACTTCAACTGGTGAACACATGCCACAAGTCGAGTCGGGATTGCCAAGTCCGGTTTTCAATTGGCTTGCTATCGTGTGGATACTCGTCATGTCAAACGGGCTCCGACTGGTTGCTGAAAATGACAATTGATAACACCCAGACAAACTTGAGAATCTACAACGGACACAGCGAAGCCGTGACTCTTCATTGTCCAGTTTGCGGACCCGAGGACCGAAAGGTCGCGGGATACAGTAATGACCTTCAGATCGTTTCCTGCTGTGGGTGCGGTCTGATGTATGTTGGGGAATCGCCCCCGATTGACGAGACAGAAGACTTCTTTCGCGAAGAGCATGTGCCGGACGAAGAGCTTGCAGAGACGGCGTATGTGTACAAGCGGCAGCACAGTTTGAAACGGGAAGCACAACTTATTCGAGGGCTGTTGCCTGACGGCGGTCGACTCCTGGACGTTGGCACCGCATCAGGACTGTTTCTGGCTCAGTTTGCAGACGACAGGGACTGGTGCGTCGAAGGTGTCGAACCTTCACGCGTTTCTGCCATGTATGCCCGCCGAAATTTCAACCTGAAGGTTCACGAAGGCTATCTCCGTGATCTGCAGTTCAGTCGCGATCACTTTGATGTCGTTTGCTCTCTTGACGCGTTCCTGTGTCATCGAGAGCCGGTTGAGGATATGGAAGAGTTCTATCGAATCCTGGCACCGGGCGGTTATCTGGCCATTGAGATTCCCGGGCATCACTATCGGCTGATGAACAGTCTCCTGACCCGATTCCGCCGTCGGGGACGCAATACGCTGCGTCTGAATGCCGGTGTCAATTTCTACTACTACACTCGAGAAACACTGACAAAGCTGGCCGCCAACGCAGGTTTTGAATTCGTGGAGTCGCACCCGGAGGCGATGCCGCGGACGCCAAATAGTCTTGTGCGAGTTTTGCGAAACAGTTATGACGCATCTGCGTCGTTGCTGTACCGTATGACTGGCGGAAGAGTGCATATCGCGGCCAAGGAATTCTGCATCTTTCAGAAACCAGCCACCATCACACTGTCCTCCAGCATTCGCAGCAATACTGCGAAAAGGAAAGTGGCGTGAGCGGGAAGCTTGCGTCGGGTATGCTGGAAAGGACTCTTGTCGATGGATCCGCATTTCTACGCCGAATTTGCTCAACGGATTGGGCATGGCGTAATTGAAGACAACGGACGCTACTGGTTCGAAGTCAGTTCCCGTGTCTGGATGTGTTGCCCGTTTGAAATGCGGCTCAACCCAGCCTCTGTGGATCCGTCGAAGATCATGGACAGTCGCGGTGTGATGGCTCGCTACTGCTGTGAACCCGAGAATGGCGTTCCCAGTTTTCGACATATTGTGAATCAGCGAGACTATGACCTGAAGACGCTGAACGCAAAAGCTCGCAACAAAACTCGCCAGGGACTTGAGTATTGTAAGTCGGGCCAGCTGGATGCGTCGGAGCTTCAGGATGCAGGAATCGAACTGCATGAAAAAACACTTCGACGTCAGGGACGCAGGATTCCTGATAACTTCGAGGCGTGGTGGCGCAATTACTTTGAAGCAGTGTCAAAATATCCCGCCGCGACACTTTGGGCCTCCTGGTACGAAGGCAGCCTTGCTGCGTTCCTCGTTTCATTTCGCATCGGGTCCGTTGAGAATATCAGCATCGTGCGGTCGGATGAGGAACTACTGAAATATAAGCCGAACAATGCCATGCTTTATACGTTTCTTCAGGACCGCATGAGCAATCCGGACATCTCAGAAGTCTGCATCGGACTTCAGTCGCTTCAGCCCGGAATGGATTCACTCGATCTGTTCAAGAGAGGCATGGGCTTCATTGAGGAGCCCATTGGACAGCGGATTGAACTGCGACCGACACTCCGAATGGCCATGCCTCAGGGAATCGCCCGACTTGCCGGGAAAGCGATGGGGCGATTCCGGAACGAACACGCGGCCCGTCTGGCGGGAGCTCTTGAGTGCTACGGAACGCAACCAGCCATCCGACGCTCAGCCTGAACAAGCTTCCACAGGACAGCCCCAGGGACAATCTATCGTCACGAGGTGCTCGTCGATGAACATACGGCGATATTCACACAAGGTCCTGGGATCAAATCAGACCTGACGCGCACTGGATGGTCTGGCAGCTTGTAGACGGTGTACTGCTTCCATACGGGCACGGTAAATCAGCGGCCGCACGCGAGGCGGCGAAAGCAGTTTCGCGGCAACAATCGCCAGAAAAGTCTGAAGCAATGATCGGTGGGGAGCATACGAGTCACTTGCGTGACATTCGGGGAATTCAACCATTGTTTGCAGGTTTCGCTGTCGCGGAACTGCCCGGAGATTCCGTTGTCCAAAGAAAAACGTCCCCGGTATTGGCGTTACTACCGGAGACGTTTTCAATTCAGGTCATTTGCCGACCGAGCGGAAATTCACCTTTCATCGAAAGGTGATTTCTTACGTGAGGTTGACTTGCGTGAACAGCCTGTTGAAGAACGGGACTGGCTCGAGCAGGAGACCTGAGAACACGAAGGTTTACCGCCGTCCAGCGTGCCTGTCCCGGTTTTTCGACGGGCAGCTAACCCCCTACGCTTTCAGTGAACTGAAATGCATCGAGTCGAAACAATCCACCCGGGACGGCCGCGGCACGACCTCTTGGCATTGGAAATCCATAAGCAATGACAATCCCGGAAGTAAGCTCACCAATATAGATCACGCCATTGGCAGGCTGCGCGCCAGCTCCTGATCGGAGCGACGCCTGTGTGGAAACAATCGCAAATTTGGGTTCCGGTGAAGCAATCGCCCCCTGAAAGTCGGCTGCTACGTTGTAGATGAAGTGATGGGTGAATGTGTTCGTCGAATTGTTGAACGCAGCGCCACGCAGTACACCGGTCAGATGGTTCAGGACAAAAACTGCTTCCGGATCACCGGGAGCGACGGGAACCGTCACCATTGAGAATTTGTCGTTACCATGAGCCACGGTGGCCTTCAGTGGCTGCTCTGAATTGAAGATCACGACTGCGCCCCCAACAACGATCAAGCTGAGGCACCAACAAACAAACCACTGAATCTTTGTTTTCATTATGGATCCTTTACTCCTGAGGAGACTTGGCGGAAGATTCACTTTTCCTGACGGGGCTATCATAAGCAGCGACCGACAGATCAGCCAGAATCTGCCTGACAAAACTGGCAGAGTCGGAAACGAAATCGCCCACCACGCCTCCGAATATCTCGCTGAAATCGATCTACAAAGTTTCATAATTTACAAACAGCTTTCATTCCAGCAGCGCAAAGCTTATCTCATGTTACCCTCAGCTTCTGTCTCCGAATCTTCCTCATCCCCCCATTGTGTCGGTGGAGCGGATGCCCGTATCTGGAAAAACATCCGTGACGCCGCTGAGGAAAACGTTGCAAATGAACCGATGCTTGCCAGTTTCTTGCACGCGACAATCCTCAATCACGATCGTTTTGAAGACGCTGTCAGCTACCATCTCGCTGGAAAACTTGCCTCCAGCACATTATCCGCGATGCAGTTGAGGGAAGTTATTCAGCAGGCGATGGAAGCCGATCCATCAATCGCGGCAGCGGTCTGCTGCGATATTCAGGCCGTGCAGGACCGGGATCCGGCGGTCAGTTGTTGTCTCGTGCCGCTTCTTTATCTCAAGGGTGTCCATGCACTGGCCAGTCATCGAGTTGGTCACTGGTTATGGAGCTGCGGACGCAGGCTGCTTGCTCTGCACCTGCAAAATCGAATTTCTGAGGTCTTCGGCGTTGATATTCATCCCGCCGCAAGAATCGGTCGAGGCATCCTGATGGATCACGCGACGTCAATCGTTGTGGGAGAAACCGCCGTGATTGAAGATGATGTGTCTCTGCTGCACGAGGTTACGCTGGGCGGGACCGGTAAGCAAACCGGCGATCGTCACCCAAAGGTTCGACGCGGCGTCCTGATAGGGGCGGGAGCTAAGATCCTGGGCAACGTCGAAATCGGAGAAGGGGCGAAAGTCGGTGCCGGCAGCGTTGTACTGAAAAATGTCGCACCGCACTGCACCGTAGCCGGCGTGCCGGCGGTGACCGTCGGCAGGCCCTGTTCGGAATCACCAGCACTTGATATGGACCAGGAGTTCACCGGTGAGGGGATCTGAATCGGTTGATGCGAAAGGCACGCATGATCGAGGTCAGCAGGTTCATCACAACGCAGACAGGTTCATCACAACGCAGTATAGCGGCGTCATCTCACGTCAAAGGATCGCGTAGATCACGATCTGGATGGCCAGGGCCAAACACGCGCCGAACTTCAGATTCTCGTCCCATCGCTTTGCGCCACCGGGTGGAGAAACTTCTGACGTCGGCAAACGCAGGACCCAGACAAGAAGGATGATCAGACTACCCACGAACAAAGCGCGAACGGCCGGTAATGGCACGGCCTGCAGCAACTGTCGCAGCCACTCGCCCAGTTGATGTACAGGAGTCATGTCGCACCTCCATCCCTCTGTTGCGAGACCTTTGACGGTACGTTGTCGCTGTTTCTGGTGAGATTGCTCAGGACGAATTCAAGGTTCCCGGCCGTCGGCCTTGAATCCATCAGGCTGCCAATGACCAGAATGGCTGCCGTGATCAGAAACGCCCAGATTGAGAAATACAGAAATGGCTCAGAGACTCGGAACAGCGGTTCCCAGCCGAGAGATTCGAAGACAGCTGGCTGATTGAACGTGTACAGAGAAACTGCCGTCCCGATCCCGCAGATTAAAGCGGCCAGAGCGGCTCGCCCGGTCGCTCGCTTCCACAAGATGCCGATCAACAGCACCGCAAATGCCGGCCCCTGGAAGAAGGCCATCAGTGTCTGGAAGATGGCGTAGATTCCGGACTCTTCATTCATCCAGGTCAGCAAATACGAAAACAGCAAAGCCCAGCCGACCAATGCAACGGTGGTGAGACGGCCAACTTTCAGTAGCTTTTCGTCAGTGACCGCCGGATCAATAAACCGCTTGTAGAAATCATTGGAAACGATTGTCGCCGCAGAATTCAGATAAGAATCAATACTGGACATTAATGCGGCCAGAAATGCGGCAACAAAAAGGCCACGCAATCCGGCGGGCAGAAGAAGACCAACCAGGCTCGGGATCGCCGCATCTCCGTCTTTCAGGTCGGGCAGCAACGCAACCGCAATCAATCCCGGGACGGCCACAATCAACGGGATGATATTCTTCAGCAAGGCTCCCCAGATGTACGAGGCCTTCGCTTCAAACTCGCTTCTCGCTCCCAGCGATCGCTGCACGATGGCCTGATTTCCAATCCAGTACGCAGGACTCAGTATGAGCGCCAGTCCAAAATAAATACCGGGCCACGGAAAGGGTGATTTGGTATCGGCTGGAAGAATCAATGCCATCTGCTCGCCATTTTTCTCGCTGGTCCGGCTCAATGCCGATTCCAATTGGCGACCACCGGCAGCTGATTGATCGACGTCATCAGAATTCTGCTGTTGGGTGGCAACAGCCCTGGAATTCGCTTCCGCCAGACGGGATCGCAGTTCACGAATTCCACCGACTTCAATCAGTCCCAGTACGAGAACCAGAAGGCAGCCGGCGATCATCACAAAGCACTGGATCATGTCTGTATAGACGACTGCCGCGAGTCCGCCGACAATTGTGTAGCCGCCGACCAGTACCGCGGTGACAAGGATGCACACCAATGGATCCCAGCCGAATACGGCAGACATCATTTTTGCCGAAGCCAGCAGCATAATTCCCAGGTTGCAGGCCATGAAAATAAGCCAGCAGCTTGCCATCACGCATCGGACCCCTGCGTTGTAACGGCGTTCCAGAAACTCCGGCACCGTATACACGCCAGTCCGATAAAAGAACGGGATGAAGACAAACGCGCCGACGATCATGGCCGGTACACATCCGATCCATTCAAAATTAGCAACAGCAAGGCCATGACTGTAGGCTGCCCCGCCAACACCAATAATGTCTGTCCCGCCAATATCGGTTGCCACCAGCGACATGCCGATTGCCCACCACGGCAATTGCCGACCTCCCAGAAAAAAGTCATTCCCGGTTTTCATCCGCATCCCGATAATCACACCGATGGCAATTGTCCCAACAAGATACAGGGCAATAACGATGTAATCGGGAAGCGTCAGGATGTTGGTTGCGGCCAGCATCAACCGGGGACCCTATCAAAGCAAAAGACAGCCGAAGCGGGAGGCGTCAAGAAATCACAGAGCTCACGATAGCAAATTTGAATTGAACAACGAATCGTTCCGGGCAGACTTTACGGAACCTCTTTTCCTGTCGAAAAATGCTTTCCGATCTGTACCGCGTTGAGAATTCAGCCATCCTGACGAAAAGATGTCCTGTACCATGAATGTTGATCAAAGATGCAATCGGACACGCTTTTGCAGCCGGAACGGAGAGTCGTGAATGTTCCTGCGAATCGCAGAATTGGTGGAGATGGCGTGGTCATTGTCGGTTTGCCTCACGGTGCCAATTGTGGACGACGCTTGCGGTGCTCCCGGTTTGACGAGTCAGGCCGCCCGTTCTGCTGGTGCTCCGGCAACCCAGCCATAAGGTCTCCTGCTCGAGCCAGTCCCGTTCTTCAAAATGCTGTTAGGTTAGCGATAGGTGTAATTGGGGCATTTGAAGATGCATGGTGCTTCAGGCGGAATCTACTGCGGAAACGGATTGCCGGTGATCACTTCGTTTCCGTTGCGAGTTCCAAGGAACTGCAGAACGCCACCTTCAGGTCGAGAGTCCACTTCATCGGACAAAAATCGTACAGAACCATCACAGAGTGCGACAAACAATCCACCAGGATGGGCACTTGAAAAGCCGGTGAGTGATTGATTGAGCGGAGATTGAAAACTCACGTCTGTGACGACGTCCGTTTCGAATCGATTGGATCCCGTGCCTGGCCAGATTCCCCAGCCGCTCATTCGGGACCGTTCACCAGCCATCAGTGTGTTGGAACTTCCATCCGAGATATCGCGCATTCGCACTGAGATATTCCAGCCAAAGATTCCATCCGGCGAACCCAGCATTGCTTCGGGCAATGACGCTGGTCCGGGCAGTTGTTTGTCCTCTTCAGTTTTCTTCCCGGGACGTCCCTGACGTAGTAAAGCCGCGTAGGTTGTGACTGCACCCGGCCAGTAGGCTTCCACACGACCGTCTATCCATCGATTTGGGGCAATTGTGCCCAGGGAACCGGAATAGGAAGATGTGCCGTATCCACCTCTGTACGGATTGGTCTTTGGTGCGTCGGTGTCTGCGGGGCACAAGTAGACATTGACAGATTCCGTCAGCAAACCTTCCGGTTCTGTCATGGGATGATTCATTTCCAGTTTGCTGTAGAGTGGCGCTTGTTCGACGTAGGGCAGCAGTCGAGCCTGCCAGCCAAATCCACCCTCTGATTCGGCATCGCGGTAGCGACTGATCCAGCCAGGTGGGAATCCATTGTAAACGTCATGGTAGTTGTGCATGGCGAGTGCAACAGACTTCAGATTGTTCTGACATTTTGTACGCAATGCTGCACTTCTTGCGTCCTGGATCGCAGGAAGGATCAGTGCCGAAAGAACAGAGAGGCAGCTGGCAACTGTCAACAACTCAATGACCGTAAAGCCCCGACTGTGGCGGTTCTGGCAATGTTTCATGAAAACTGTCCCAAGGAAAAATGAAAGCCGGTGGCATCAGAGCCGGGGATAGCTGACCAGTCGCCATGACGATCCAACTCTCTCCAGGTTAAGACGGATGACTTTGCCGTCCAGCACGCTGGTTTGTTGCAGCGACCCATCGGAATAGAACCGCCAGCAACCGCCAATTCGAGAAAATCGGATGATTCGTTCGGGGATTACGTATGGGTTTCCCGGAGGCCGAACGAATCGAAGTTCGTTCTCTGTGTAAGTCACGGCCGGTAGCGTGAATTCTGCGGTGTCACCATCAATCCGGGGTGTTTCAGTGCTCAGGCTTTTCAAATCCTGAAGCATGCGAACAACGAGTGCCGCATCTTTATCCGCCATCGCTGCGAAGTTCCGGTCCGGTCCATTGCGAAACATCGCGGAAAGGGCATCGGGAGGAAACGCATTCAACATAAACTCTCGGACGTTGCCTTCTTCAAGGTCGCTAATCCACCTGTTAATCACGGCATTCACGTCGCCTTCATAACCGGGGCCTGCGTCCGATTCCCCACTGCCGGAATCGGCCGTCAATGTTGCCACCACTGCAGTTGCTCCAACATCGGCGACCTGAGCTTCTAAAGCATCGATGGCATTCAGCAGGTTCTGACGCGGAATCTCCGGAAGTGGCTGGCTATTTGCTTCTGCCGCCTGAAGACTGCGAAGTTCATCGATGGGACCATAATGAATCAGAAACTCACGATCGTTTTCGCTGGTCAGTAAGTCTTTCATCTTTGCCAGTACCTGCCGAACATCAGCCGCTCCAGCCAGTTGTTCGGCGGTGAGCTGAGGACTCGGCGGCGGAAGCACAGCCGGAGTTGTCACCAGGGAAGAATCGGACCCGGATCCAGCAGCAGAGGACGCAGGTTGGGCCGACAAATTTGATCCAGCCTCCAACCCCGGCTGGTTGGGGGATGCTGTCACGGCTTGATGAGCGGTTGAGTCAATCGCTGATGCTGCATCCGACGAGCCGGAAAAGAATACCCCTCCCAGCAAGCCACCGAGCAGCAGGCCGCCAACTCCGCACCCGGCTGCCAACAACCACTCTTTGCCACCCTGACTTTTTGCTGGTGTTTCTTCTGGTCTTGCACTTCTCGCGGATGCACGTTTGGCAGGAGGAAGACTGCGGGGGGCTTCGCTTCCACCATACGGATCGAACTCGTCGTCGTCCTGTCCGGGAAAGTCCTGATCGTCCGACCCGAAATTAAAAGCGTCGTCTTCCTCCTCGTACGCTTCGTCGAAGCTGCTCTTCGGAGTGGCTGATGGCACAGCCGGTTGCCGAGGCTTTGATTTCGGCGGCCTGCCGGCTATTGGTGCCGAAGGAGCAGTTGAAGCCGGCTTTGGTTTGCTGGCCGGGGCTGCCGCTGACGGAATCCGGATGGCCTGCTGGCACTTGGGGCATCTGACCTGTTTCCCGGCCAGCTCGTCGCGCACCGATAGTCGCGTTTGACAACTTTCGCACAGTACTTTGAACGGCATCCGGCAAACTCCGCTGTTGGAATCAGGCTGCAATCACGATTTCGTATTTGTCAGAACTCTCCGACAACATTTCCGTCGTTTCGACTACAGAGATTCTGAAAGATGCCACGTGGCTCACTGGATTGCCCTGGTCTTATGAATTGCTGCTGTTGCGTGACAGGTATTGGGTTCAGATCGGCTCGCATGAACCGAACCGAACCATCACACAATGCAAAGTAAATGCCGCCTTCGTGTCGACTGGAAAAGCCCGTTTCACTACTGTTGAACGACGAGGCAGCACTGCCATCGGAAACGACGTCTGATTCGTGGAAGTTGGAGCGTGGGCCGGGCCAGATCCCCGCCTTGCTGATGACAGATTTTTCGCCAACCAGAATCGTGTTTGACGTTCCGTCGATGACATCTCGCAATCGAATCATGCTGTTGACTCCGAAAATACCATCGGGCTTTGCAGGAGTTGGAACTGCGGCGACGCCTTCAAGTCCCGGCCACCTTGGAATTGGCTGCGACCCGAAATTGCCGGAGAAGTTGGAGAGTCCCCAGTCACCGCGAAGGGGATTCGTTGCGGAGTTGGGTTCTGCATCGCATCGAAAGACACTGATTTCTTTCTTCAACAGAACGTCCTTCAGCTGTCGAGCTCCGCTGTCGCCGGGAGCCGTCTCGTAAACCGGATCGACGAGGTTAAGATTGTTATAAAGGGGAGCCTGCTCGACGAAAGGCAGGATACTCACCTGCCAGCCCGTTGACGGATGCCCCTGGCCCGTAGCATCGCGGCTGATCCAGCCAGGTGGAAAGGTGTTAAAAACATCGTGGTAATTATGCATCGCAAGCGCAATCTGCTTCAGCTTGTTCCTGCAGTCCACATTTCGGGCGTCCTGGCGTGACTGCTGAAGAGCGGGCATTGCAATCGACAGGATGATCGAGACTGTCGACGCGACAACCAGCGATTCGATCAGAGTAAAACCGCGAATTCGCGGTCTTGCCGCCGGATCTGCCTTCATAAGGAGACTCCAATGGGTTTCAGGGGGACTTGTATTCGGCGCTCGCACAAATTTCGCTCCCGTTCGAACGTAAGTATTCCGTTTGCCGTTTTCAGTCTTTAGTTTTCAGTTTTCAGGGGCACCACGACAGGGACTGTGGCAAGACGCCAGGAATGCTCTTCCGGGTAAAACTTCAGGACGACCTGACCTGCAGATCCCGGAACGGTCCTGGAAGCGGCGGGAGCCTTGACCAGCCGATTGAAGTCATTCCTTGACTGTCCCAGGGGATCCGCAAAACGCCAGTGACCATCGATAAGCGAGAACTCGATGGTTCTTCCTGCGCTAACTGTGCCCTGAGGTGGAATGCTGACGACGATTCTTTCTCCGATTTGGGTTGCCTCACCGTCGCGAACGGCCGTCAATGTCTCAATCATCGCTGATTTCATTGCAGGGACTGTCTTGAGGCGGATGATCAACCGTTCGAGCTCATCACCGTTGGTCAGGCGGGCGAGTTCCGGAAGCGGATAGGTGGCTCGCACAAACGTTTCCATCTGATTGTTCTCGAGCATTCCGATCGCACTACGAATCGCCGCTCGAAAGTCCGTCCCCAGACCCTGCTGCGATCCTCGAATCTGAAGCTGATCCGGCGAAACGATGGTTGCGGGAAGGCCCGGTGTCACCACCTCTTCGGGTTTGATGACGAAATCAATCTGTACCAGGTTTCGCGTTCGGTTGAACGTCTTGCTTCCTGCGCGAGCTGAGTGGAGCATCGTGCGAAGGTCTGCCAGCATCGCTTCCGGAACTGGTTGCGACAGGCCTTCTGACATCCCACCCCGCTGAACTCGTCCCGGCAAATGCAGGCCATTCAGAGCGGGATTCAGGAAGTCCATCATCAGCAAAAGCGACTTCTTGTTGTCGATCATTTCGACTGCTTCTGCAAGGTCTGCGTCCACCAGACGCTCGGCCTCCACCTGGGACAACTGTCCGGGAGTATCGAGTGGGGCCTGCCTTCCGGGAGCCCTCACCGAAGTTTGCCCCGGCGGAGCAAAAACCTGAGCGGCCACATGAGGCAACGCAGAGAGACAAACTCCCCCGGCCAGGATCACGCCAGCAAGTCGGGCGACAGTCAAGCGGAGGACAGATACGGACACAGAACCCGCCGAGTTCATCAAATCACCCTCCTCCAGTGGATCAGAAAGGCCCGGGCTGAAAGCAATCTGCGTGGATGTCTGAATTGTCGTGCAAATGGATTCAGTGCATGCATCTCCAGGGCGGAATCATGTTATTCCCCTTAACCCCAACCTACAAGCGACCTGCAATTGATGTCGACAGAGCACATGTTGTGCAACGATGCCGAAAGGAAATGCCAGCAAGCGAATTCGCCGGTCATGATGGCAAACTCGTGATACGAAGTCAGTCGACCTGCAACGGCCGTCGCCCGGAAATCTAATGGCGTTGAGTCACGGTTCGGAAGCATGGATTCGTTGTACGGTCCAGCGATGGGAATCACATCATTGTCGGCACAATCGGCCGGAATCAATACCTGCAGAGATGTCGGCGATAAGTGTGAGTAAGGTGGCTTCCCTGGTTGGTATTGCTGCAGGCAGATGAATCATCGACCATTCGCGACAGGCTTAAGAAAAGTGAACTCGTACCGATTGAATGTCAGATCAGCAGAACGGGAATCGGACTCATAACTGATGGTCGCCAGAATTGACCCGCAAATCATGATGGTCGCTTTGTTATTGCTTTCCGGGTGCAGTACCAGGGCGTTGCCGCGATCGATCTCTCCAGATCAACTGAAGACGCATGGTGTACTTGCCGGTAGTTTCGTCCTGCCGTTCGGTGACCCGACTCGGCCCGAAGGTTGCTGCGTGTCGAAGAACCTGACGATTAAGTCCATGGCAACGGGCAAGACCAGCATCGTCTCGTTCAAACCGTATCCTCGCAGCAAGTACGAGGTACATGACGAACATGGGAACGGGACGCCATTTGCCATCCTTCTTCCGGAAGGGAACTACGAGATTACGGGTTGGTCTGTTGAACGAAGAGTTCCTTTGGGGCAAATGACAATTGTCCGGAATTCCAGTGGAGAACTGGTCTCCCCGGTATCTGTACGCGCGGGGCAGATTCGGTACGTCGGGTGTCTCGACGTTCTGAATCTTGGCGGACAAAAGGCAGTTCTCAAGTTTCTGTCCGATTCGAATCCAGGGCCGGTGCAGTTTCAGGTCGAAGATCAGTCCGCTCGAGATCTTGCGGTTCTCAGAAACCTCTATCCTCACCTTCCCTGGCAGAATGTCGTCATGAGTATGGAGCTTGCCGACATGGTCAGGAACCGATCCTTGGATCAGTAGCCACTCGACCTCGCATGTCTTTTCCGAATTTTTGCGGCATGCGAGCCATTCAGGGGACTGTCGAGGATTTCGACGCCAGACCTGCACAGGATCAACTGCATCGGGTGAAGTGAATGCCTCAGGCCAATCCGTCCGCCGAGCGGAAATGGCCATCGAAAGACGGTTCGCACATTCCACTTCCGCCTCGCCCGTCGAATCGGATGGATGTGGCAATCGGAGTTCCATCACGACTGCGTCGAAACCAATCGACGGAACCGGAGCCGGAAAACGAAACGATGCCCGGCCCGACCCGTGACGGAGGTGGAACCGGACCTGAATTTGTACAATCCGCAGGATGACTTGCGCGGCGGTGTTGTCGAATGGAAATTGTTGTGAATTTGTCGGTTCAAGACGCCACAGCGTCACTGACCATGCAACCACAGGCAAATGGCGCGTTCTCTCATTCATGGCCACGTCAGGGTAGATGCTCTGACCCTGAAAGTTACTGGTCTTCTTAAGGAGCTCTTCGTGGTGGCACCCGACAATCCGGATTCCGAAACATCCTGGCAGCAGTCGGTTTACGACGACTTGAAAGCAATCGCTCAGGGAGCAATTGCTCAGGAAAGGCCGGGCAATTCGCTACAGGCAACCATCATCGCCAACGACGCCTATCTGAAACTCCTGCAGCAAAGGAATCTGGATCCCTCGAATTCATCGCAATTGCGAGCTGCGGGGGCCGTCATCATCCGTCGACTCCTGGTCGATTACGCTCGGTCCCGAAAGGCAGAAAAACGTGGTGGAAAAGATGGTCGAGGAATTCCGTTGCACGTTTCTGTGCCCGATTCCGCCAGACCAATTGACGTGCTTGAGCTGAACGAAGCTCTGGCAGTCCTGGGACAGGAGAATGCTCGGGCGGCAACCGTTGTGGAACTCAAGTTCTTCGGTGGGCTCTCGGCTGAAGAGATTGCGGAATCGCTGGAAGTATCTATCCGTACAGTGAATAACGACTGGCGCTTTGCCAAAGCCTGGTTGTATCGGGAGCTGAGCGGACAAAAGGAAGGTTCATGAGGCATGGCGGGCGATCGAAAACAACGCGTGCAGGATCTGTTTTTTGCAGCTCTGGAAATAGACCGTGAGTTGCGGGATGACTGGCTGAAAAAACAGTGTGCTGATGATTACGAACTTCAGAAAGAAGTGGAATCTCTGCTGCAGTATGCAGCGTTGTCCGATGACCCGCTTGAGCATGGGCTCAACAGGGAAGTTGCTCGCGAAGTCGGACTCATTGAAGATCTGCATGCGGGGCTTCATGTTCGATGTCCGCATTGTCACCAGCCCATCGAAATTGTGGAAGAAAGTAGTTTAAGTGACGTCGTTTGTTCAGCATGTGGCAGTAACTTCAGTCTGATCAGCAGCGAAGACACGCAGACCTATCATCCGTCAAAGGATGAAACCGTTGGCCATTTCAATCTGGTGGACAAAGTCGGCGTTGGTGCGTTTGGCAACGTCTATCGTGCCTACGACAAGACGCTCGATCGGACTGTTGCGGTCAAGATTCCTCGCAAGGGCCAATTGCTGCCCGAAGAAACCGAACAATTCCTGCGTGAGGCTCGCACCGCTGCACAGCTGCGTCATCCGGGCATCGTGAGTGTTCATGAAGTGGGACGAGACGGCGATCGCATTTTCATCGTTTCAGATTTCATCGATGGCCTCACGCTGTCTGACTATCTGACGGGAATGCGGCCCACTGTTCGTGAGGCTGTTGAATTGGCGATCAAAGTCGCCAGGTCGCTCCACTACGCGCACGAACAAGGCGTTATTCACCGCGATCTTAAGCCCGGAAACATCATGCTGGACCGTAACAACGAGCCACATCTGATGGACTTTGGACTAGCCAAACGCGAAGCCGGCGAAATTACGATCACGATGGACGGTCAGGTGCTGGGAACTCCGGCCTACATGTCGCCGGAGCAGGCGCGGGGAGAAGGGCATCACGCAGATCGTCGCAGTGACATTCATGCACTGGGCGTGATCCTGTTCGAGCTGTTGACGGGGGAACGCCCGTTTCGAGGTAATACTCGGATGCTGCTTCATCAACTGCTGACCGAGGATGCCCCCAGTCCACGGCGCTACAACGCAAACATACCTCGGGACATGGAGACCATCTGCCTGAAATGTCTGGAGAAGAATCCGGACCGGCGTTACCAAACAGCTGGAGAGCTGGCAGATGATCTGCAGAGATTTCTCGATCATCGTCCCATTCTGGCCCGTTCCATCAACAGGCTCGAACGCACCTGGCGCTGGTGTCGTCGTAAACCCATCGTGGCTTCTCTGCTCGCCACCGTGTTTGTATTGCTTGCAACGGTGGGAATTGTCTCGTCCATTGCCTGGCTGCAGACGTCAGCAGCCCTGTACCGCGAAGGCCAGGCGTTGAATAAAGCCCAGGCCGAATCTCAGCGAGCCCGTGATGAAACGACGCGGGCGGAAGCCGCCCTGCAGAAGGCAGAAGTGCAACGCCAGCGGGCCGAAGCAACGCTGCTGGATATGTACGAATCATTCGGCATGAATCGAGCTCATCAGGACGAGCATGCCGAGGCATTGTTGTGGTTTGCCAAAGTAGCCGATGCTCCGGATGCGACGCCTGAGCGACGGCGGATCAATCAGATGCGCTTGCGCAACTGGCTGCGGCGAGTTCCAGTACCCGTGTATTTCGTTTCAAACGAATGGGGACGCGTTGAGGCGTTTCAGTTTCATCCGTCAGACAGCCATCTGCTGATTCAAACCAGTCAACATGCCTTCGTCGGAGATTTGGAGGAAAGCCACCTGTTTACGCTCCGTTCCAGTCGAGCACGATTCAGCCCTGATGGAAGAATTCTTGCGGTGGGTAACCAAAACGGTCAGATCAAATTGCATTCGTTTCCGTCGATGGCTGTTTTGGATGAATTCAACGTCTCGGGCTCTGGGATCCCTCAGCTGGCTTTTTCGGACGACGGCAAGTTACTGGCTGCCGGATCGCAGGACCTGCACGTATGGGATCTGACATCCCGAAGTTTACTCTCCGGCATCGCCAACCATCCTCAGCCATTGCACTCCGTTCAGTTTTCGGATGGAGGACGGTTTCTGGTGACTGCCTGCAAGGATTCGCTGGCCAGAATCTACGAAATTGACCAATCAACGCTCAGCGAACAGCCAGCCGTTCCGCCAATCGATCATCGATCGAGGGGTGGGATAGGAGTTGCCGTCGTCCCACCGCTGATTGTTTCGAGTGAATCGGCGATTTTCCTGAAGGGGGGGCATGAACTCAATCTGGTTCATCTTGAAAGCGGAGAGGTGATTCGCACGTTTCAGGGCGGAAGTTCGCGGCTCATCGCAAATGCCGTTCTGACTTCGGATCGGAAGAAAATTGTCATCACAACGGACGTGAATGCAGTCGTGAGTGTTGTGGAGATTGCTACCGGCAAAACATTACAGGCACTTCCGCCGGCAGATGATCGCGTTCCGAGTCTCGCGGTGGCAGCGAATTCCCAAATCCTTGCGACCGGTTCGCATGATTCGTTTGTTCGACTTTACGACCCCAACAATCTGACCACCCAGCTGGCCGCAATTGATCTTCAGGGAATCGTGGACCAGCTGGCAGTTTCCAACAGTGGACAGCTTCTCGTCACGCAGCAGTTGGATTCGGTACTCAATTCCAATCAATCCGTCGTCAAGGTGTACCGTATCCCCGAGGTGTCAAGTGGTCCCGACGTCGATGCCACGATTCATTCAAAGAAATTCTGGCTCCCCCACGAATCAACAGTCTCCGCCGACGGAGCATATTCCGCCACTCCCGGAGCTCGATGGCAGGCTGGGCCAGGTGCCGCCTACGTATACGATACTCAGACGATGCTCCCCGTCTCGCCCGAGTTGACACTCAACGCAGAACTGACCGCGACCGCATTGAATGTGTCCGGAGATACCCTGGTCACTCTGACGACAGCGGAAGGCAAAACTGCCCCGGATCAAAACGGTAAGACAGCCGAGTACATGGCACAGGAAGGCGTTGCCACATTGTGGGACTGGAGAGCAGGAAAGGGTCTTCATTCGTTGAAGACAGAATCCGTGCCTCTGGATGCAGCGTTCAACCCGGACGGCAGTCGACTTGTGATCGTCTGTGGCCTGGGGCATGTGTTGCTTGTCGAGCCAGAGACGATGCAAGTCAGAGCATCGATGATTCACGAGGGATCTGCTGTTCATGGATTCCAACGCAGACGGCGGATGATTCGATTTCATCCCTTCGAAGACCAGTTCTGCACACTGGGAATAGGATCTTCCATATGCCTCTGGAATACAGACGGAACTCTCAAGACCAAATTGACCACGACTGGTTACTTTTACGACGCTCAGTATTCCCCGGACGGCAAGTATCTGGCGACCGCCACAGACAAAGGCGAAGTTGCAATCTGGGATGTCCAAACGGGGAAACCTGCAGCAAAACCTCTGCCGCACTCAGCACAGGTTTGGCAGGTGAATTTTGACAGAACGGGAACGCGACTGGTCACCGCCTGTGAAGACAGAATGGCTCGTGTTTGGGACTGGAGCGATGGCAAACTTGCTGGACCCGGCCTCGAACATGACAATGCAGTGCGATTTGCGGATTTTGTGTCTGATGACAGGATAGTGGTGACGGGCAGTCAGAAGGCCATTCGTTTCTGGGATGTAACAAGTGGCCGGGAGATTGCACCTCCACGGCGGCACGAGATGCGACCGGAGTCATTTGTACTGGCTGGTAATCGACAGATGGTCGTCGGGCCAGGAGCTGCGTTCTGGCTGACAGAGGTTGAAAATCAGCCAAACGAAATCGCGTCCCCAGGGGCTCTGCTGTTGGCAGCAGAAGCGACAAGCGGAAGAAGAATTGAACGTAACGGTACAGTCAGCCTCTCAAGCAACGAATGGATGGACACGTTACGACGTGTGCGCGAAGCCGGAGAAACACCCTATGAACTTTTGGGCGGCAGGATGAATCCCGTCGCGGTTCAGATCGAGCAACGACTAAGGTCTCTCTGGCAAACGAATCAATGGCAGGCGGCTGTTGAATTTCTGAAGTCCATCTCTCCGGAAGAAGTGAATGAGGATCGATTCCTGATAATGGCCACCGAAGCCTGTGTCCGTACCGGTGAATTTGAAACGGCACGGGCGTGGTTGAACAGACTGCCTGAAGTCGTTCGTCAGACAGAAGGTTCTCATGTGACTTATGTTGGAATCTGCGAATCTCTACGCCATCCGGAATTGCAGGTCGAGTACCGACACGTGTTGAAAACGCTTAGCGAGCATACCAATCCGGATCAGCGTCTGATGGCGCTTGGGTGCCTGAGTCAGGCTTCGGTCACAGATACGTCCAGCGCAGATCTAGCGATGTTGCTGCTCACGGACTCCGATGCCACCGTCCGTTCGACTGTTCAGCGCTTACTGACAAATCGACTGGCCGATGACCGAACCGGCCGCTGGATTCAGGCACTTAATCAACTTCCGGAAGAGATTCGCAGGCTGTTCGATGAACAGTTGAAGCTGGCGAATGAACGGGTTATCGAGGAACCAGCGATCCTTGCTCTGCTTGGACAGAGCGATGAATGGGAATGGAGTGTACCAGAACCACTTGGCAGAGATATCAATTCCAATGGAATGGATCACCCAGGATATCTATCGCCAGATGGTCTGCGACTCTATTTCTCTTCGTCAAGGACCGGAGGACTTGGTTGGTCCGACATCTGGCTGGGAGTGCGAGAATCTACGGACACTGATTTTGTTGACTTCACCAACCTTGCGGCTCCAGTGAATGGGGCTGACTATGATAGCAGCCCAACATTGGCCGACGACGAACTCACGATGGTGTGGGTTTCGCAACGCGATGGTAACATCGGCCAGCGAGACTTGTGGATCGCCGAACGGCCAACATTGGATTCATCGTTCGGACCCCCCATGAATCTGGGCCCCAACATCAATTCAGGGGCCGACGAAACAGCACCATTTCTTTCAAGCGATGGACTGACCCTCGTGTACCGCTCGTTTCGGGATGGTAATCATGATCTTTGGATAGCTCGACGCCCTGCAGTAAATTCACCATTTGGCGAGTCAACAAGACTGCCACCCAACGTCAACTCGGACCAGTACGAAGACTTTCCCGCGCTGCTCGAAAATGACAAATATCTGCTGTATCGCTCCCAGTTGAGCTCTTTAGGCGACGACGCACTATTCCTGTCGGTTTGGTGTGACAGTACCCAGAATTACGAAGGTCGGTACAAGTTGGTCACATCACTCCACTCGGAGGGCATTGACGGAGCCCCGCGGTTAGCTGCGGATAACAGGAGTCTCCTGATGGTCAGTAGTCGCCGGGGCGTATTTTCGGGCGAGAACCCGGAGAGCTGGAATTCCTTGAATATCTGGACGTCCCGGCTCGTCAAGCGGGACAAATCCCAGCAGAACCTTCCCTGACTTTTCAGCATGTATTGCGGAAGGGAACGCAGGTATCGACGGTGACCTCTGCTTGACCCGGAATGCGATCTGGCATAACAACCGGCCGATTCTTTCAAAGATCCACCATTCGTTTCGACTTCGCACGGGATATCAAGAACATGTCTGAAAAGGTCTGCCGCTGGGGAATCCTGAGTACCGCTGGTATTGCACAAAAAAACTGGCACTCGATCGCTAATTCAGGCAATGGACAAGTGGTCGCCGTGGCCAGCCGTTCCATTGAAAAGGCTCAGCGGTTTATCGACGAGTGTTCGGCGTCGGTGCCAGTTCCGCAGGATGTCAAAGCTTACGGCAGCTACGAGGAGCTTCTTGCCGATCCCGGTATCGATGCCGTTTATGTACCTCTGCCAACGGGGCTGCGAGCAGAATGGGTGATTCGAGCAGCCGATGCTGGCAAACATGTCATGGTTGAGAAACCCTGTGGTGTTGCCGCGGAAAACCTGCGAACGATGATCGATGCCTGCGAACGCAACCAGGTTCAGTTCATGGACGGCGTCATGTTTATGCATAGTGATCGCATGGCCGCGATGCGGGAAGCACTGGACGATGGTCGGTCTGTCGGAACCATCCGACGCATTGCCAGCCAGTTCAGCTTCTGCGCACCGGATGAATGGGTTGCCAGCAATATTCGAGCAACTTCGAGCCTGGAGCCGGCGGGGTGCCTGGGAGATCTTGGCTGGTACACAATTCGATTTACATTGTGGGTGATGAAATACGAAATGCCGACCGAGGTCCGCGGGCGAATTCTGCACGGCACAAAACGATCCGACAGTCCGGAAGAAGTGCCGATGGAATTCCAGGGCGAACTTCATTTCGCAAGCGGAGTTTCAGCCACCTTTTACAATTCCTTCCGAACGGAAAACCAGCAATGGGTGAATGTCAGCGGGACTCAGGGGTACCTGCATGTTGAAGATTTTGTCCTGCCGCAATTTGGAAGTGAGGTGAGTTTTACCACCAGCAGTCACAAGTTTGTGGTCGATGGCTGCCGCTTCAATATGGAGGGGCACACAAAACGAACCGCGGTGCGGGAATACAGCAACAATATGCCGCAGGCTCAGGAAGCGAACCTGTTCAGAAATTTTGCGTCTCTTGTGCTGAGCGGCAAGCGAGACAACCATTGGCCGGAGATCGCGCTGAAGACTCAACTGGTGATGGACGCCGCGCTGAATTCGGCTCGCAACGGTGGCATGGCTGTCGCACCTGAGATTTGACAGCAATTTCAGACCGGAAACGTGTTCCTGCGAATTCGAAGCACTTTCACTCTGGCAAGAGTCTGGCAGCATCCGCTGCATCCTGGCTGCGAATGCCTGCTGAATCTTTGCGCTGTTGCAAAGACTGTGCTTCGAAGGCTTCCTGAGAAAACTCCTGACTGTTCGTGATGCACCATTCGTTCTTTGAAAACCCCGATCTTCAGTCGCCTCAGGCTCAGTTTGCGCTGAACATTGTGCTCCGTTTGCGTGAAGCCGGATTTCAGGCGCTTTGGGCTGGCGGATGTGTCAGAGACGGCTTGCTTGGAAAGATTCCAAAGGATTTCGACGTTGCATCCGATGCACGGCCGGAACAGGTCATCGAACTCTTTGGCAGACGCCGTACGGTGGCCGTGGGAGCAAGTTTTGGCGTTGTGATGGTGCTGGGGCCGAATCGCGAAGCAGGCCAGGTGGAAGTCGCAACATTCCGCAGCGACGGGCAGTATCTGGACGGCAGGAGGCCCCAATCGGTCCGGTTCTGTTCTGCCGAGGAAGATGCGCAGCGTCGCGATTTTACCATCAACGGCATGTTCTATGACCCGGTCGATCGATGCGTTCTGGACTATGTGGATGGCCGGCGGGACCTGGCCGACGGTATCGTTCGAGCGATTGGCGATGCGGGCGATCGATTTACCGAAGACAAACTCAGGATGCTTCGGGCGGTGCGTTTCGCGGCGACTTTTGGATTCGACTTAGCGGACTCGACCAAAGGTGCTGTCACCAGTCTTTCTCATCAAATCACCCAGGTCAGCTTCGAACGTATCACTCAGGAGCTGAAACGCATGTTGTCGCACCAGAAGCGAGCATTAGCGTTTCGCCTGTTGTTCGAAACAAAACTGCTGGGGGTGCTTTTCCCATGGTTTGACGCGTTCAGTACTGATGTCGCGCAACTGATCCTGAGTCATCTGCATGACAGCAGTTTTGAGTCGTCATTGGCAGCGATGTTCAGAACGGGTCTTCTGAACAAGTATGGTCGGAGTCAGCGCATTGATGCGGTAAAAGAAGAATGCAAACGATTCAAGCTCTCCAACGCGGAGACGGATACGATCCTGTGGCTCATCGAATCGATGGAACTTATGGATCGCGTGTCCAGTCTTCCGCTTCATCAGCTCAAGCCGCTGCTTGCCAGTAACAATTGTGAGCTGCTGTTATCGTTGTCGGAGGCAACCAGTCTTGCGAGCGGACAAACTCCCTCGTCGAGCCGGTTTTGTCGACAGTATCTTGGTGCTGTGGACCGCTCGTTATTGGATCCGCCGGTGTTGATCACTGGCGCTGATCTGCATGCGATGTCCGTCCCGTCCGGGCCTCGATTCCGAGAGATTCTGGGCTGTGTGCGGAACCTGCAGCTGGATGAACAGATTACATCGCGTGAAGATGCGCTTCGAGAAGCGCGGCGTCTGGCTGCTGAACTTTCCAGGTAAGACGCAGCATGCCTACTCCTGTGGGGCATCCGGCGGGCGATTCGTGGCGCGATGGAATCCGTAGTTCAGAATGAATGCGATTACTGTAATCGGCGCTGCAATCCACATTACCGCAAAATGTAACGCTTCCACTTTGGGTGAATTCATGGCTGTTAGAGCGATGTTGGCGTTGTAAGCGATGTAGTACAGCAGGAATAACAATCCTTCCCAGCGGGCGATCTGGTGAAAGGCGACAAACACAGGAAGGCAGGCGAGCGACACCAGGATCATCACCGGAATATCAAACGTGACTGCAGATTCCGGAATGGGAATGCCACCCTTAACGCAAGTGCCTGTTAATCCCAGCACACACAGAATGTTAAACAGATTGCTACCAACAACGTTCCCGACGGCGATATCTCGTTCGCCTCGATAGGCCGCCACCAGCGAAGTTGCGACTTCCGGCAACGATGTTCCAACGGCCACCAGAGTCAGGCCAATCACCAGCTCCGAAACGCCCAGTGTCCGTGCGATTGTGACCGCCGACGATACAAACATGTTGGCCCCGACGACGAGCATTACCAGGCCTGCAACCAGTAGCAGGGCATTTGTCAGGATCATCTTTGACGTCGCGCCATCCGGAGGAACGCTGCCGAATTCCCTCGCATATTCTTCTTCGATGGCTTTACTCTCCTGCCGACTCTTCCGTACGACCCAAACGTTGTACCAGATCAGAGCAGCAAACAGCACGGCCCCTTCCATCTGAGAGATATTGCCGTCCCAGGCCATCACCGCAACGGCCATCGAAGCCGCAATCATCAGGGGCACATCAAGCCGAATCAGCTGCTGCGACACCGTCAATGGTGTGATCAGTGCAGCCAGTCCGAGGATGAGCAGGACGTTGGCAATATTACTACCGACGACGTTGCCCACAGCGACCTCGGGATCGCCGCCCAATGCCGACCGCATGCTGACAACCAATTCGGGTGCGCTGGTGCCGAACGCAACAACCGTCAATCCTACAACCAGCGGCGAGATCCTGCAGGCAATAGCCAGTCGGGATGCTCCTCGAACCAGAACTTCAGCGCCAACCGTCAGAATCACCAGGCCGACTATGAGTATCAGAACGGTCAACGGAAGCTCCGAAATTATGGAATGAATGCCTGCAACACCATAGACCGACCATTGTTGCAGTGTTTGAACAGTCAGAACACAGCGCGGGCCCATGGATGCCGGAATTCGTCCTTATCGAAAACCTGTTCCCGGTCCGGAGACAGAAATTACTGTGTCCAGGCGATGAATTCCATTTCCCGCATTCGCGCCAGCGCGCGACTACTGCTTACCGGAAAAGACGTGTCCTTTGGCCTTAACTTCCAGGGCGTAAAGCGATGTTCGGGCCGTGACGAAAAGTGTGGAATGATTCGGACCTCCGAATGCAACATTCGCTGGTTGTTCGGGAAATGCAATCGTGCCGATAGCACTGCCGTCCGGGCCGAAGACCTGAAGGCCAAGCGCCGTCGTTATGTAAAGGTTACCTTCTGTATCCACCGTCAGACCGTCCCCACCCGTTCCGGACTTTCCTTCCGGCTGTTTGAGCTTACAGAAGACCCGGCCCTCGCCGAGCTTGCCGGGAGATGTGATTTCATAAGCCCACATCTCTTCTTCCATACTTGGAATGACGTATAGAGTCTTCTCGTCGGGAGAAAGGATCACTCCGTTCGGTGCGTTCCGGTCCTCGATTAAACGGGTGATTTTGCCTTGAGCATCCCTGTAATAAACGGCTTCTTTTTTTTGTGGCCACGGTTCCGGAGCCCGAAATCGAGGATCCGTGAAATAGATCCCTCCGGTTCGATCGATCACAAGGTCGTTGGGGGCGTTGAATCGTTCACCATTGAATTTATCTGCCAGCGAAACCTCACTTCCATCCGACAGAGTGTATTGCTTCAGTCTTCCATCCATCTCACATGCCAGCAGTCGATTTCCTGCAACCAACAAACCATTGCAATGGCCAGATGGCTCTACGAACACGGTCAGCCTGCCCCTGGAGTCTCGTTTGTGAATTCGATTGTTGGGGATATCGGTGAAGTAGAGATTGCCGTCTCCGTCCGCCGCCGGTCCTTCGGTAAATCCGAAGTTGGTATGCAAACGCTGCACTTCGCCGACTGGACCGATTTTTGAAGCAAGGTCATCCGCAGTCGACGAGGAACCCGTGACGGCCAGCATGACCCCCGCCAGCCCGGCGGAAAATAAACTCCCGGAAAAACGATTCATCACACTGTCCTCACGTATCAAACACTGTTTTGGCAACTCCTGCCGGTGATCGTAATGGCTCAGCTGAAGTTCGCGAACCCAATCAGCAAATATTGCGCGAACACCGCGCTACCAGACGCACGCATTTCTGCTTTGGTTCTGGATAAGACTGTCCAGAGATGAACCTTCGGCCACCACAGCCCTGACCGGCTGGGGGACTCTCCTTCATGCGAACTTTACCTGACCTGAATAACCCGTCGCTGGAAGAAATTTCACCAATGTGCACTCCTCTCGCACATCAACTGCACAGTGAGCGTTGTTCGAATTCAATGGTGTTGCTCGTTCTGCATTTGCAGAAACCTTCTCAGGCTCTGCCGAAATCATTCCGGGGCCTGATCGATGTTGGCGCCACAAGGTGAAGTTGGCGCTGGAAGCTGGAAGAAGAGCAAAATCAAACGGAAGCAACGGCGATACTTCAGGTAAGGAGACAAAAATCAATGGTGAAACGAGCGTTAGCAGTATTCGTTCTGCTGATCATGTTCTCTTCCAGCGACGCGAATGCGGGAACGGGCCTCTTCGGCCACATCCCTTTCCTCAGTGGAGGTTCCTGCGGCGAAGGATGTGCGGTTGACGGCATCTGCGGTGAAACCTGCACGGATCCCGGCGATGGATGCTGCGATCTGCTGTCTGATTCCTGCGGAGAGAGTTGCGGGGCTGGTTGCACAGACCTGTTCGGTGGTCTCGGCAGCATCGGCAGTTGTATCAAGCCAAGTGACCATTGCTTCGACAGCTTTATCAGTCCAATTACCAATCCCGTCTTCTTCGAAGATCCTCGTACACTGACAGAAGCACGCCTGATCTTTGCCCACCATACATTGCCAAACTCGCTGGGTGCCGGGTCCGCGCAGTTGTATGCAATGCAGATTCGAGCTGCCATTTCAGAAAACGTGTCCATCATCGCAACAAAGGACGGCTTTCTGGTCACTGACAATCCACTTCTGCGTGACGGCTGGGCGGATATCGCTGCTGGTTTGAAAGTGAACCTGTATCGAGACGTGGCGTCTCAGACACTGTTCAGTGTTGGGGCAACCTACGAAGCTCCCTGGGGTTCCCGCAAAGCGCTGCAGGGGAACGGCGATGGGGAATTCCACATCTTCGGAACCGGCGGCACAACAATCATGGATGACTACCACCTGTTGTCCGGTCTCGGGTTTCGTCTTCCTGTCGACCGCGCTGCTGAGAGTACCTCGATGTACTGGTCAAATCATATTGACCGACGAATTGGAAATGGCCCATTCTACCTGCTGGGCGAATGCAACTGGTACCACTGGCTTTCCAGCGGCAGTGCATTTCCTCTGGCTGTCGAAGGTGTCGATATCATCAATCTGGGCTCACAGGGTGTCGCCGGGCATGATATCGTCACGGCCGCAATTGGCGTTAAGTATAAGCCAAGTGGAAACACAGAAGTTGGCGTGGCCTGGGAAGCCCCTCTCACCGATCGTCGTGACATTTTTGACGACCGCCTGACGGTGGACTGGATTATTCGGTACTAGTTGGTGCCTCGGGCACTTTGGGGTATCGCCAAACCATGACGTGAAACCGTGGCCGAGGGCCAGGCGAACGATTGCCTGGCTTTTCCGGCCACGGACCGCATGGTCCATGATCCGAGACACTTTCTCTGGAACTTCACTGGCGTGCCCGGGTCAAATGTTTGGGAAAAAACAGACCCCAAGAATCACCGCCAGCAATCCACCGAATCCGGCGACGGCCATCACTGTTGTAACAAAACGCAGGCCCTGCCGTTCGTCCATGCCGCTCATCCTGGTAATCACCAGAAACCCACTGTCATTCATCCAGCTGAAGGGTTTTGATCCACAGCCAACAGCCAGTGCCACATAGAGTGGAGCCACGCCGGCGGCGCCTGATGTTACCAGGCCACCAAAGACGCCCGCTGCTGTCATCATTGCCACGGTTGCCGAACCCTGCGCTGTTCTCACAGCGGTTGTAACCAGAAACGCGGCTACGACAATGGAAACGGGAGACGCTGCAGGAATCTGTTGAAGCAATTCTGCGACGGAGGTTTGTTGCATCATCTTTCCAAAAGCACTGCCAGCGGCAGTCACAAGGATAATTGTGCCCGCGCTGCTGACGGACGCCTGCATGCCTCTTGACAGTTGCTGACGCGATGGCTGTCTCATTCGCACATAGGTTGAAGTTGCAATCGTCGCACCGAGGATGAGTGCTGTATTGCGTTCGCAAACGGCCAGCAGAACCGGCAGGATCTGTTTGGGCAAAGTAAACACGAAGATCGCGGCGTCGCCCGCATCATTCGTCCGAATCGCCGTTCCCAATGCCATCAATGCCACCGGAAGAATGACGGGGAGAAGTGATTCTACGAGTGAAGGGATTCTCCGGTCTGTCGTTGCATCTGAGGGCAACGCACTCGTGTCTGCGTCTTCTGATGGATCATGCTGACGCGTTGTTCCGTCGTCCACCTGCGGTGGCAGCAGCTCCCACTTTCGGTTTGCCCAGAATGCAAACAGCAGACCACATGTCGAAGCAAACGCCCCGACAATGATTCCCCCGTAGATCATTGACGTAACGGGAACCTGAAATTGTTCGGCAATCATCAGTGGGCCTGGGGTTGGCGGCACCAGTGAATGGGACATCGTCGCTCCAACAACAATGGCCAGCACATAAAGCAGGTAGTTCTTGCGAGTGCGATAAAAGAGCGACCGGGCGAGCGGTATCATCAACAGGAACACAGTGTCGAAGAACACCGGAATGCCAAGCAGAAAACTGCTGAAACTGAATGCGACTGGTGCTGCTCGCTCGCCCATGAGCGACATCGCGGACCGCACGATCTTGTCGGCCGAACCACTCTCCAGCATGCAGAACCCAATCATGGACGCGGCGACGATCAGGATGGCAAGTTTCCCTGCAGCATTTCCGAAAGCGTCGGTCACCCGAGCGATCGGAGATTGCGCTGATAGTTTCTCTGCTGACGTGAATTTCGCTGTCGGAGCAATCCGCAGGGACGCACCGGAGCCAGAAACCGATTCTTCGGGAAACGGGATGGCGGTATTCTGAACGGGGGAAGAGTCATCAGAACTGATCAATTCGTAGAAGTGCAGAGCATCGGACGATCCGTTTGGTGCCTCAACCGGTCGCAGGATCCACTGAGCGTCGCGATATTGATCAGCCTGCCATCCTCGGGATGGCAGGGGACGAAAAGTTTCTGCTGAGGAAATCTTTCGGGTTGTGGAGACGATCGGAGCAGCAGTCTCCCTCGTTTCATCCTCAGAGAATGATTCCAGTGCAACTAAGTTCAGCTCGACGCTGTCACTCAACAGCTGCGAGCGGACTATTGCGTCTGTGCCCGTCATTGCGGCCACCGCCAATGCCGCCAGAATCAACGCTGCAAATGCATGCAGGCGAACAAACAGGATGCCACCGATCACGATAACAAGCCCTGCGACAAGAATGAGGCCGGTTGGAGCCTGCAGCATTATTTTGAATTCTCCTGCGAAACGGGAAGCCATTGCACGGCATCCGCAATCACATATTTTCCATCTGTGCCTTCAGTCGACACACGAACCCAGCCAGATCGGCCACTTTCGAATCGAAATGTTCCCAATGACTTGAAGAGGCCCCCGTATTCCGGTGTCTCCTGCTGATTGATGCGAACACTGGTGTCGCCGTCTGCATGTCGAATTGTGATGAGCGTATTGGTCGACCGACGAATATTACAGCAATGTGAAACGCGAACCTCGTAGACACCGGCTTCCGGAATGGTGGGTGTGTACGTAATCGACTTTTCACCCTTCCCGGCATTCATGTCGTGCAGATAACTACGACCGACAAAAGGGGGCGTGTGAGTTGAGTACTGCCAGTCTCCCTCGAGAACTGCTTCCGAATCGTCCACCACAATTCCAGAAAGAGTCGCGATATTCATGACAACTTTCGAGGCCAGTAATTCGTTATCAACTTCCCCCGGTGCGTGGGAATTGTCGAGAGCTCTCGGATTCAGTCTTGGAACAATGAATGCAGGACGCGTTGTGTTCGGACCGACTTGCTGACCTGACCGCCGGTTGTCTGCGGTGTTGGCTGCGGAATAGACGGCTCGAATGAATTCGCCCCGCGTGAGTTGCTCGTATTTTGGAAGATGTTCGTCCAAGATGCCCGATTGCCGGGCAATGACTTTCCAGCGCTGGCGAGTCGACGCATCCAGGGGGCGATGCAGTTCTGCTGCGTGATCAGGTGTTGCCATGCAGTACTGTCCGTGCAGCGTGGCCCCGCGTTGCCCTGGCTTCTCTGGTGATTTCGCCAACCCGTGGAGCCCTCCTCTGATTCCCCACCACTGTACGGCCTGAAAATCCGGATGTCCGGGTCGTACGTCGCTGATATAAATGGTTGCTGCCCCGACATCGTGCAACCGCCGCTGCAGCAGATCAACATCTACGTTCTGGACTGCACGATGATTCTTCACCGCCAGGGATGCAGCATGCCCGGCTGCCTGTCCCAGCGAAGTCCAGACAGGTTCGAGACGAATAGCGCAGAAGCCGACGTGCGACGAACTCACCGCCGTCGGCACGAGAAGATTCTGCATCTCCATTGGAACGATCACGCCATAAGGAATCTGGTATGGTGGAACAGGATTATAAAACTCACCGGTGTGTCGGCCGGGTGCGGGTTCCGACATGGGCAGTGCCGTGACAATTGTTGCCGTAATCTGCCATAGCGATACTGTCCATGTGCAGTTTCGCTCGAGCATCGCCAGTCATGTATTCACTGTCTTTCTGGACGTAAACATGTTGCCCGATCATACGCCGTGCTTCGCGAATGTAAAGCTGCGGCGGCAGGTGGTCTGAATCTTCGAATTCGTCTCGACACCATCCCCATTCTCGTGCTTCTGTCTGAAACCGTTCAGGAACCGCGGCATCGTTTTGCAGAAAATACAGAAGGCCTGCCTGGTCCGTCAGATGAGTATGAAAGATCTGCGTCCGCTCTTCGAGACTTCCGTTTGGCCATCCCAGGTTCTGGCCGGGGAGTGACAGTCGAACAACGTTTCGGGAAACATCGTTGATGTCATACTTTCCATTGGGCAGCGGTGGAGTCTGGGCTTTGAAGATGCATCGCGATGGATAATCAAAGACCCTGGTAATCGCGCCAGACTGCAGTGCCGGGATCACACCCACAAAGTTGTTTCTGTCGTATCCTTCCGGCATCTTTGGAGTGACCCGATTCGATGGATCCTTCGTCATGATGAAACGGAAATTGTACGCCTGCAGCTGGTCGTCTGGTTCTTCGGGGGCGAGTGCTTCTCCATATTCCATACGGCCTTCTCGCCCTACTCGCCATGGAACTCCTGCTGCGGCCATCAGGTCGCCTTCGTACGACGCATCAATGGCAACACTGCAATGGAAGTGATGCTCTTCATTCTCTCCCGATAAACAGACAGATTTGATCAGATGACCGTCGGCAGAGAGTTCTAAAGACTTCAATCTCCGGTTCGTCACAAGACGGATTGCAGGGTGCTCATTGAGCATCTGCTGGTAGATCAGCAGGTTCACTTTCGGCTCACCGAAGGCTCCTCCAAAACAGTCTTTTACCTGCTGTGATTCAGGTCCGAACGCGTCCCGATAATGCTGTTCGACACGATTTGCGAAATCCAGAAACGAACCGCTCAGGCTCTCGCGGGAATGGAAATCGGTATGAGACAGGCCACTTGTTACGAGACCACCGATTCGGTGCGTTGGTTCAGCCAGTAAGACACTGCAACCGTCTGAAGCAGCTGCGATTGCTGCCGCAATTCCGCCGGGCGTCGCCGAATAAACAATGACATCGAACCGTTCGCTGCCCTTTGCTGATGAAAGTGACGAAGCGAACAGGATTATCGAAAGCAAAAGTTGAGCTGAGTTTCGACATGGAAAAATGGGAATGACTTTCATGAAGGAAGGAGATTCTCCCGGCTTTCAGATGACAATCTAACGCAGACAAGTCCGTTCAGGTGTCCGTTTAACGGCCTGTTGAAAACCGGGACTGGCTCGTGCAGGAGACCTTAAAACACGACGGTTTCCAGTCGTCCTGCTTTTCTGTCCCGGCTTTTCAACGGACAGTTAACACCTCATGGCCCCGGACGCAAGTAGTCGATGGTCCTCAGTCCTGTGGAAGAAGCTGCTTTCGAAGGCACAGCCGTGAATTTGATCCCTGGTGTGGAATCTGACCTGGTCGAATTCGTCACAACTGTCTGGGGGAAATGCAATTGTGCTGTGCGGCTGAACGTTCAATTCACCGGTCAGAACAATTAGATTCCCGTCTCATCCGACATCTGTACTCAATGCGACCTTTGAAGCGATGTCATCGCTGCTGCGCTGAAACGGGAATGTGAAGTATGACACCCACTGACTGCTCACAGAATGATTCATGTGAAAATCAACTTCCCGGAATGGTGCCGCACGCACTGCAATGTGACGGCGAGGTGATTTCGGTTCGCAGGTTGGCCACAGAAACCTGGGCTGTAAAGATCAGGGTGCCATCGCTGGCTCGGCGAATTACGCCCGGCCAGTTTTTCATGGTGCGTCCGCCCCATGGAACGGATCCTCTGCTGGGGCGACCCTTCGCTTTGTTCGACATATTCGAAGACGAAAACGGGAATGCCGACGGCGTGGAGTTCGGCTTTGTGCGCGTTGGCAAAATGACATCTTTGATGAGCCAGTGGCAGCCGGGTGATTCGGTTCAGATCTGGGGGCCACTTGGAAACGGATTTCCTCTGCCAGCGTGCCGACATCTGGTGATGGTTGCGGGCGGAATCGGGCAAACACCATTTCTTGGCGTGGCACGCGAAGCTCTGGGATTGGCAACATACGGAGACGAAAGCCGGCAGTTACGGCAAAAACCAGAATCGGTGACGTTGTGCTATGGTGTTCGATCAGAGGAATATCTGGCGGGCCTGGAAGAATTTCGATTGCCCGGTTTGTCAACTTTGATCTCAACGGACGATGGAAGCCACGGCCATCACGGATTCGTCACAGACTTGCTGCGAGAACAGTTGGCCGTGCGCTTCAGGAGTCTCCGACAGATGTGGCGTCGCACGTCCATGTTTATTGCTGCGGGCCCGAACCGATGATGAAAGTGGTTGCTGACGTTTGTGAAAAGGCCGGAGTTCGTTGCTGGTTGTCCCTGGAGACTCCGATGGCTTGTGGATTCGGTGCATGTTTCAGTTGCGTGACGCGCGTCAGGGAAGAGGATGGAACGTGGGACTATCGCCGTACCTGTGTTGAGGGCCCCGTGTTCCCGGCAGAACGACTTCTGCTCTGATGACGCTTGAAACCTGATTGGTCAGCGTTGGCCAAGCTGCGGGGCGATTTTCAAACTCGCCACGATCTTCAAACAGACCGCGACTACCATTCGGGTTCGGCATCCTGAACGCCCAGGGCGATTTGCTTTTTTGCGTAATTCATCAGCTTGCGAGCCTGGTCTTTTTGCTGGTCGCTGAGCGGTTTGCCCTTGAGCGTTCGCAACATCTCAAGTCCGGCAGAAGGCCGTGACTGGGCCGTGATCAGGATGTGGGCCAACCGAAGCGTCGCCCAGATGTTGTCATCAGGAAACCGTTCGATGTATTCCTGGAGATAGACCTCCGCTTCTTCCAGTACATTCGCACGAACCAGCCCAAGAGACAGAGCCTTTAACCGGTCTGGATCCAGCAGGGAAGATGAATCCACCATTCTTAATTCGAACAGCATGTTCGAGGCACCCATGAAATCGCCTTCATCGATCGCGTTTGCGATGGGCCTCATGTTCCTTGTGACCGGGAAGGCTGGCGCGCCGACTGACGTTTCCACAGGTTCCTTTTGACGTTTCCTGCTCCCGGCACTCTGAGCAGTGGAGGCAGGTGGTTCCGGATCTTCTTCGACGGCCTCGCCCGGCAACGGGATTTTGGAGTAGTCCTTGTCGGGACGACCATGCGCGCCCAGAGCCCAGTCTTCCTGCGCGAAGCGTCCGTACTTTCCGCTCAGCACTGCGAACAGGTCCCAGTTTTCACAATCAACCCAGTCCTTTTTCAGATAGACCACACCTGCGCCAAACCCAACGATCGCACCCAGAATATGCAATCCGGAAGTGTCCATCTCGAACCGGTCGACCAGCACGCCGAAGAGGTTCATGCCGAAGTACAGGATCGAATACCACATGATCGAGATATCAAAGAAGAACACACGAAACGCCAGGAACATCAGAACGCTCATGTCATTCTTTGGAGCCCAGACCAGAGCAACCGCCATCACCCCAAAAATGGCGCCGGATGCGCCCAGGCAACGTCCCCTGGCTGCCTGAATAATTTCCGCCGCGTAGAGCCTGGCCTGCTGCTGCGGAATTTCATCCGAAGCAATCAGATCGGCGAGTTCATCGATGTTTTCGATTCCAAATTCCGGTCCGATCACGTGCTTCAGGACGAAGGCATCCGTTCGGTGCAGTGTGAGTAAGTCAACCAGGGCCCCCTGTGTCAGACCGATGGCAAGATACAGAGTGAGGAATCGGCGGAACCCCAGTTTGCCCTCTACGACCAGGCCGAATCCCCAAAGAAATATCATGTTGCCAATTAAGTGCATCGCGCCATGGTGGGCGAACATTGAAGACAACCATTCGAGTGGGTTGATGCCGTTTCCGTATTCCAGCATCCATGGCTCCAGCCTTCCGTCATCGATGTAACCTCCGCCATTGACCACAAAACACACGACGTTGGCTACGATCAGAACAATCGTTCCCCACGGAAAATGATAAATCGGGGCGTCGGTGCTGACGGGGATTAACATGCGCGTGTTTGTTCCTGACCGGTCTGTCCGAGAATCAACCGATGGGTGAACGTTATGATCTTTCTATCGGATCAAATTGTCTCCCAAAGTTTACTCAGTGCGTACGATGCACAGCAATCAGCAATCTTGTCTCTGGCTGGAATGTTTTGAGGCGATGGGTTCAAGTTTCAGCGTCGTTTGCATATCCTCGGCGGTTCGAAGAGCTCCGGCGATCAGCCCGCCAGAGTATCCCCGGTTGACTGACTCGTCTCTGACCCCAGTGGCCCATTGCTATCATGCCCGCCAGTGAAGCCGATCGCCAGCTCGTGAAACGTATCCGATCCGGGGAAGCCGATGCGTGGCAGGAATGCATTGACCTGTACGAAGGGCGATTGCTGGCCTTCGCGCGAACACGTCTTCAGGATCGATCTGTTGCCGAAGATATCGTGCAGGAGACCTTCATGGGATTCCTGAAAGCCCTTCCTAACTACGATGATCGGACACCGCTTGAATCCTGGCTGTTCTCAATCGCCGCCCACAAGCTTGTGGATTTTCTGCGGCGATCAGGACGTCGTCCAACCGTGCCATTGCTGACATCAGAATCGAAAGACGGCGCGCAGAGGGATATTACGGGCCCCGGGCGGGCCGCTTCGAGCATGATGCGCAGTCACGAACAATCGAATGCCGAATCTGCCGTTATTGAATCATGCCTTCGCGAACTCATCGCCGGGTTTAAAGAATCCGGAGCCTGGGAGCGGCTTCAGTGCGTGGAACTGATCTTTGTTCTGGGCTGGGCCAATAAGGACGTCGCAGCACGATTGAATCTGACTGAGCAGGCGGTGGCCAACCATAAATTCTTTGTCGTGTCGAAACTGAAGGAGGCTGCAAAAACGGCCAGACTTCAGAACGTCAATCTGGACGGAATGGGTCTCGAGTAGCCACATCGCCTCCACCATCCCGTGGTGGTTCGCGAAGGCCTCCGGCGCATTAATGCCCGGGCGCATCATCGACAAAGTTGATCCAGTATCAGGTCGTGAAAGTCCGGCGCCGTCGAATCCGCACATCGGTACCTCTAACTTTTTGGCGTTCCATTCGACGCGTCGGCCCTGGGTTCAGGAGGCGGCACTTTGACCTGAATTTCCTCGCCTTCGATTCGAACTTCGTAACTGGCCGAGCGAATATTGCTTTTTGTATTGTCCATCCATGCTCCATCACAAAGTCGGAACCGCCAGGCGTGCCACGGGCACAGAACCATGCCATCTTCCACGTAGCCCTCGGACAACGAAGCGCCCATGTGCGGACAAAAGTCGTTGATGGCGAAGTAACTTCCCTTGTCCAGAAAGACGCCAACCATCGTTCCGTGAACCGTGAAGCAGCGCCCCTGCCCTTCAGGGATGTCGCCGATTCTGGCGACAGAATGGAATTCATCAGTCATGTATGGGCAATCAGATTGGGTGTGTGAATGTTGAGACGGATGGCACGAAAAAGAACGAAGTCCGTGGCCGGAACAAGTGGATCTTTACGATTGCTGGTTTACGCCGTTTCCAGCGGACGCGGCAGGATATCAGACCGGTAAATCGCGTCCTGTCAGCTTGCGAAATTGTAAACGCATTTGCATCTGAAACACATCGCTGCCCGAAATCAGTCGAGCACCCCGGGCGCGTGATTCTTCTGCGAACCGGCTGTCGTCGGGGTAACCGGACAGATCCACCATCGTCATGCGTTCGCGAATGATTCCCGGGTTTAGTTGTCCTCGACCTGAACCGCATTGCACTTCCTCTGCTGCCACTGCAATGGTGTCGATCCGAAGATCATAGACAGAGGCCCAGGAAGCCTGCCTCGCGCCAACAGACTTTGCAGCCGCTGAGGCGGCATTGTCCGAAGGACTTGCCAGGCTGACAGCGGCCCCGCGTCGCAGAAATTCTGCGGCCAAATGCTTCGCGAGCGAGCCGTGTCCGCAAATCAGCACACTGCCGCGCCCGGTCCAGTCGGGAGATCCCCCAGCCTGCTGGCCGACGCGGTCGATGGAATCCATGATGGTCGAAGTCGCCGTCCACCGATCGCCTTTCTGCATCAACAAGTCGGCGTAACCCGAAGACGAATTGGCTTCTCCGCTTTCAGTAGTCATTTCATTCAGGCCACCAGGATTTAATGGATCGCAAATCAGTGCGTTGATTTTCAGAGTTGCCAGCATCCGGGGCAGGCGTTTCAGATCACCCGGTATGATCGGAAGGCATCGAATATTGCGGTCCATCGATCGAAACGCTGCGTTCAGGGTGCGAGCTGTCACGGCGTCGCACCGACCACCGCTGACAATTCCAAAGAATTGAGTCCTGCTGTCGATGTCATCCCAGCTGAAATCCTCTTTCAATTCATTGATTGAAGGCTGATGCTCAAATGCCTCCATGCCTTTTTCGAGAGCAGCGTAAATCCATGGGGATTGAAATCGCTTCCCCAGCAACGAAAACGTAATTCCCGAGTGTCCCATCCCCTGACCGACCACCGGGAGTTCACGCTTCTGCGTGACTGCTGCAAGCAGTGGCCATGCGGCATCCAGATTTTCGGTGGGCCAGGTAACTTTGACGATATCGGCCTTTGCCTGATAACACTTTTCAAACACATCGTCGATTCTGCTGAGCGGCCGGTTCAGACTGGTGTAAGCAATGACACGTTTGGTGTTTCCGAACCGGGGGATCCCGGGAGCGATATCAAGATCAAGTTCAATGTAGGCGGGTTCCGCCACAATCGCACTGCGCAGCAGGGTGATTCGCTGCTCTTCGGTGCCCTGCCAGTGGCCGCCATCTTTGGGACGGCGGCATGAAACCAGCACAGGTTTTTCGATGGACCTGATCAGTTCCGCAACATTGGGCTCTTTGAGAAAATGATCGAGACACAGCTCGATCAAATCACACTGACGTGACGCGTTCAGCAGATCTGCCGGTGCCAGAGTCCGGGATTCCGGTGTCACAGAGATACAAATCATTCACTGCGCCTTTCGTCAACGGACCTGTAAAGAATGCGTGCGTCCAGCGAAACGCCAGCGCAACCAGAACCGCAAGGGCCGGCATCAGCGGTGCACGCATTCGGGCATCCGTCCAGTAGAAAGTATGCATCAACTGGAACGCGAGAACGGTCAACCAGATCGGAGCCGACTTCGTACTGAAAAATGGCATGCGTTTGGCGATCCGACAAGTCAAACGAACAAGGATGAGGCCGATAATTGCGAACCAGAGTCCGGCATACCAAATGCTGCTCAGCAGTCGCTGGACATCGGACACCGCGCCGGTCGGGGAGATGGCCCAGAAAGTTCGAATGCGAAGCCAGGATGCGCGGACAAAGTTCGCTGGCTGCGATTGAATGGCCTGAAATGCCTGCGAATACATCCAGGTATCCGTTGCTTTTTCATCACCAATCGCGATTCCTGCAGCCCTCGCCTCGGATGCCATTCGTTTTTGCCACTGGTCCAGTTTCTCTCCGTCCCAGGGTTTCGTCGCATCGCCGTTGATGACGTCGCGGTAGTAATCAGGATTATTGCCCAATGCGAGTGTGTAGCCGCCGTGAGTTGTTGCCGGAATGAATGTCTGAAATTCAACAAAATTGCGAGTCACCCAGGGGCTGATCGCCAGCAGGAAACCAGCGGATGAAACCGTGCAGGGTGATACGAATTTCAGCATTCTTACAAAGAGGTTGCCTGATCGGAGGCTTCGTTTTTCCTGGGGTGCGAGAGCGAGCGATGTCAACAATTCGGAGGAGAGAAAAGCCATGACAACCAGACCAATAGGGCGGACCAGAGACGAAAATCCCAGGACAATGCCAGCCAGAAATCCCAGCCATCCGGTTCGTCGCGATGTGGAATTCTCCTGAGTTCCTGAGCTGATTTCTCCGTCGGCAGCAGATCGAAGGTGGAGCCGATTGCGAAACTGAATCCATAACACCATGCCGCCGGTCAGAGTCAGCGCGCTGACCACTTCGGTCATAGGAAGTGCCGAGTAGCGAATCAGCAATGGATCCAGCGCAACCAGAAGTGCTGCCAGATTTCCGGACATTGTGGAGAGCCCCACTTCTTCTGCCAGCTGTCGCGTGAGAAGGACCGTCAGAATACCAGCCGCAATATGAAGCATGGCGATTGCACGTTCGGGGCTGGAAGTACTACCAGGCATCATGGCAATCATGAAGGGATAACCGGGCGGGCGAAATGCTGTCGGTTTGTCTGTTCCGGGAACAACAAACCCCTTTCCCTGCTGAATCATCTGTGCGTGGGCAACGTAGGCATCCGGATCCGTCGCCAAATCGTCCGGTCGATTCAGAATACAGGCCGTCCGCGACAGCATCGCAGCCAGAAGGATCATTCCAAGAACAGGAGCCCTTGATGTCATCGCCCGTGATGGCATCGCCCTGGATTTCATCGAATGAGTTCGTCGTCGAAGTAGTTCGTTCCCATCCCGGCGTCAATCACAATGCCCTGGGAATTGATTCCACTGGATCGGGGACTGAGCAGAAACGCCACCGTATTGGCCACCTCTTCTGTTTGTACCGCCTTTTTTCGAAGCGTGGCTTTCTCGGCAAACAGATAACTATCAACGTACCCAGGAATCCCCGCGGACGCGGACGTCTTTAACAAACCGGGACAGACGGCATTGAAGCGAACGCGTGAAAATCGTGAAAACGACTTGGCCAGGAAACAGATGGAAGAATCGAGCGCGGCTTTCACGGGTGCCATGTAGCCGTAGTTTTCAGCCGCCATGCGAGTGGTGGAAATGGATATCGTGACGACACTGCCGATGTCCGGATCAAGCAGATCCCGCATCGCATTGCAGATTGCCGTCAGAGAATAGCATGAGATATCAATGGCCTGCAAAAACGCAGAACGGGGTGTTTCATGGAATGGCAGCCATCCCGCAGAATAGTCGGCAAAGGCAACCGAATGAACAATGCCATGGAGCGTATCAACGGTGGCTGCCACATTGCTCCGCAGCTGATCAATCTGTTCCTGTGATTCCACATCACACACGAACACGTTCGCCCCTGGCGCCAGCTTTCTCACTGATTCAGCGCGCGCTTCGGAGCGGACGGAAAACAAGACATTCGCACCCGCTTCCATCAACACGCGGGCCGTCTGCCATGCAACGCTTTTTTTATTCGCGACGCCCACGACAAGAATGTTGCGTCCGTTCAATTGAAGAAAATCGCTCATCGTGTTTTCAGTCGTTGAGTTTTCTGTCGTCGTTTCCCGCGCCCTGATGTCGCGGCCTTTGTTACCCGCGGCTTCGTGTTGATGGCTTTGGCTAATTCCTGCGGAACTGATCGGCTTTGATTGTCAGCCGTCCCAGGTCCTTTTGTTCGGCCGCCACTTCTATCTTCAACTGACTCTTTTCCAGCGCAAGATGTCCCGTTGGGGTCTCCAGGGTCTTCAGCGAGGTCGCTCGCTCATGCCAAACCCGAAACGTCCATTCGCCTGTTGGCAGGCTGGAAAGTTCAAACTCACCATTTTCGTCGGAGACAGCGACATACGGATGATCCGTAATCACCAGGTAGCCTCTCATCCACGAATGTATGGAGCAATCGACGCGAATGGGCTGTGTCTCGGCACGCGGGAATGTCTTCTGCAGTGGCGAATTCATGGGAATGACTTCGCTAAAGGGTTGGTTGCGTCGAGCGTAAACGGCTGCGTTGTGGGCGACAGGATCGGAATTCGTGAATTCGACGGGTTGTCCCGCCCGGGATGGCAGAATTCGCGGGACGAATCGGCAATCCTTGTTATCCATTCGTGGCAGCACGTCAGAAACGTCCAGCGATGGATGCGCTGGTGGAGCGGTCTTTGTATCCAGCCAGATCACGACATTTCTGATGCCGCGGGATTCCGGATGTACAACAAGTGACTCGTCCTTCAAGCCGACGGCGCCGCACACTTCTTCGTCTCGGGTGATTTCCAGCAGATCTGCTTCAGGAATTTCCCCGGAGAAAATGAACTGCCCCCGGAGGCTTCCCCAGTTCTTTTCCTGCGCGAACGATTCCGAATCGCAGCCGATGCCCGGAGCCAGAATGAGACACAGGCAGACGAGGACCGCCCGATACCCGAAGTCGAAATCTGAATTCCGTGGCTTGCTGCAATTCATTCGTGGTAATCCCGGGAGATTGGTTTGTGACTGCTTATGTCTCGCAGGTTCGGAGAGATGATCAGGCCGACCAGATCTGACTGCCCCCATCGACTCGCAAGACCTGTCCGGTGACAAAGTCGCCAAGCGGTCCGGCAAAGAATTCGACCACACGTGTGACTTCTTCGACCAGTCCGATCCTGTCAAGCGTTCCTTCAGTTACGAGCCGAGATTCCTCGACGGTTCGAGTGCCCAGAAATCGTCCTGTCCGCGTATCCCCCGGGGCGAGTGAGTTAACGTTGATGTTGCTCGTCCGTAGTTGTTCGGCCAGACATCGCGTGTACTCAACCACCGCAGCTTTCGCGGTCGCATAAATGGAACTGCTCGCAAGCCCCTTAAAGGCTGCGATGGAGCTGATGGTCAGAATCCGGCCGCTGCCCCGAGGCATCATGACTTTGGCGGCTGCCTGACATGTCAGAATGGTGCTCAGAAGATTCCTGTCGAGTACCGCACGGATGTCTTCGACCTTGATGTGGACGGCATCATTTGGATTCGGCTTACCACCCGCCGCAGCGATGTCACCTCCTGCGTTGTGGACGAGAATATCGAGCGGTCCCAATTCGTCGCACACGGTTTGCACAACGCGATTGGCATCGTCCTGAATTGTCAGGTCACCCAGAACGCGGCACGCCTTCACACCATATTTTCCGGCCACCTGTTGAGCAGTGTCGGTTAAAGTCGTGCCTTCGCCGTATTCCGCCGGTCCGTTTTCCCGCATGCCGTGGAAGCCGATACTGCAGCCGAGTGATGCAAGATGTTCGGCAAATGATCGGCCAAGTCCACGTCCTGAACCGGTGACAAGGGCCACTTTTCCTTCCAGAATTCGATTCGACATGCGATTCAGTTCCCCGATAAAAAAGAAAAGGCGTTGCAATGCTGCAACGCCCTAAGCGGAGAGAGGGGGATTCGAACCCCCGGTCCGGTTACCCGGACACAGCATTTCCAGTGCTGCACAATCGGCCACTCTGTCATCTCTCCAAGCTGTTGAAACACTATCGGCCATCGACCGCCAGTCTCCTCAACGAATGCTGGCGGGAAGTATCTCCATCCGCGAGATGCAATTCAAGCTGACCAGCCTCCGGAAAAACGACATCTGCAAAGGTTGCCACGAGAAATCGCTGCGGAACCCACCCTCACAGCCGATAATCTGCGTTCAGCAGTGTCGGGGCAACTCATGAATGGCTCCAGGTTTCGTTGCTTCGCTGTTTCTCGACTCTGGCAAGTTCGGTCGTCGAAAATCTCCGAACGACTGATCCAAAGGACTGAAATGTGACCCGGCAGTTCAGCGGCCGCTGCAGCAGCGTCAACGATTCCTGCCCCGGGGGCTTCAGCCCATCCTGCGTCCGGGCCGTTGCTCCAGTCCACTGTCTTTGACAACCGGAAATGATGAGTACGACAGCGGGGCACTTTTTGCGGATCACGTCGATGAAACAGGCTTGTACCGGAGGCTGAATGGGGCCTGAATCTCGTCTTTCCACTTGTGAAATCACTTTGGCAGGTCTAATCTAGGATGTAATCCTTTGCCCTCCCGCCTTTGTTGAATTCGCCCCACCGCCTTCCTCTGTCGACAATTCTGCAGATCACGTCGACCCACCAGGAGGAGTCAATACATTGTCTGTCCACTTCAGATCGTCAATCCATTTCAGATCACTCTGCCCCGTTGCAGTCTCTCTGGTCCTGATTCTGATTCTGAACGCATTCGGGCCACAGGCCCGTCTTCGCGCCGACGAACCGGCGGCGGAAGCTGGAAACAGCCCATCAGAGATGGTGGATTTTGAACGTCAGGTCCGGCCATTGCTGGAGGAACATTGCCTGGGCTGTCATGCGGCCGATGCTCAGGAAGGCGATCTACGACTGGACAGCCTGACGTCGTTGAGTGCAGGAGGTCGGTCAGGATCTCTTTTAATTCCGGGTAATGCCGACGAGAGTCTGTTGATTTCGGCGATTCGATACGGAGACGAATCGCTGCAAATGCCCCCCGATCAAAAGTTGCCGGCTGAAGCTGTTCAAACGATTGTTGACTGGATTAATCAGGGGGCGAGGCATCCGGATGGTATGATTACCGTCGCAGTGCCTGCACCGCCGTTCGACGTTGAGAAGGAAAAGCAGTTTTGGGCATTTCAGCCGGTGGCACGTCCGTCTGTTCCGGTGGTGGACGGGGCGGTCGTTGCCAATCCCATCGACGCATTCATTGCGGCGCGGCTAACTGAGGTTTCGTTGAGACAGAACCCTGCAGCCGATAAGAGGACATTGATTCGACGAGCGACCTTCGACCTGACGGGGCTTCCACCGACCCCAGCGGAGATCGAAGCCTTCCTTGCTGACGAAACCCCGGAGGCCTTCTCTGTCGTTATCGACCGTCTGCTTGCCTCACCCCATTATGGAGAACACTGGGGCCGACATTGGCTGGACGTGGTTCGGTACGCGGATTCCAATGGTCTGGACGAAAATGTGGCGCACGGGAATGCGTTTCGGTATCGCGACTACGTTGTTAAATCGTTGAATGACGACAAACCGTTCGACCAGTTTGTCCGCGAGCAGCTTGCCGGAGACTTACTGGTCACGGATGAAATGTCTGAGTCTCAGAAACATGAATTGCTCATCGGTACGGGTTTCCTGTCGCTTGGACCCAAAGTTCTGGCAGAAGCAGACAAGACAAAGATGCTGATGGACATTCTGGACGAACAGATCAACACCACCGGTGTCGCATTCATGGGCCTGACATTTGGTTGTGCTCGTTGCCACAACCACAAGTTCGATCCGATTTCGCAGGCCGACTACTATTCCATGGTTGGCATCTTTAAGAGCACGTACACGATGGAATCGTTGAAAACGATTGCAAAGTGGCATGAGAATTCTGTCGCAACCGAGGAGGACCTGCAGCGGTTAGAAGAACATAAATCCAGACTTGAAGCTGCAAAAGCAGAGATCGCTTCAACAATTCAAACTGCAAAGGCCTCGCTGGTTTCCGGGTTATCCGACGCTGAGGCGGAATCGCGTTTTTCAGACGAAACCCGGGCCGCTCTGAAACAACTTCGCGACGAACAGAAACAACTGGAGGCATCTGTTCCCGAACTGCCAACAGCAATGGGAGTCAAAGAAGGATCGCCGGAAACTTCACGCATTAATATCCGCGGCAGCCATCTAACACTGGGCCGTCCTGTCAGGCGTGATGTGCCGGCAGTGTTGAGGCTCGGCCCGGAGTACCAGATCCCCGAAACCGCGAGTGGTCGACTTCAGTTTGCCAACTGGCTTGTTGACCCTCAGCATCCACTCACGGCCCGGGTGATGGTCAACCGCGTCTGGCGATGGCATTTCGGACGTGGCATTGTCGCTTCTACGGACAATTTCGGTCACCTGGGCGATCATCCAACACACCCGAAACTTCTCGACTGGCTGGCCTGTGAGTTGATGGATGGCAAATGGTCACTTAAGAGTCTGCACCGGACCATTCTGTTATCGCACACCTGGCAGCAGTCCAGTGAGTCGAACCCTGCGGGCGAAGATGCCGACCCCGCCAACCATTTGTTGTGGCGATCTGGTGTCCATCGACTGGACGCAGAATCGATTCGCGATGCTATTCTGGCGGTTAGCGACCGGCTGGATCGCACGATGGGTGGTTCGTTACTTCATGTCAAGAATCGTGAGTTCCTTTTCAATCACACATCAAAGGATGAAACCCGTTACGACGCACCAAGGCGATCGATTTATCTGCCGCTCATTCGTAACAACATCTACGACGGATTCTCACTGTTCGACTGCACAGATGCAGCTGTTGCCAATGGCAACCGGTCGACCTCGACGGTCGCTTCTCAGGCATTGTTCATGATGAACAGCGAACTTCTGATTGAATCAGCCCAACAACTGGCAAGAGTGACACTTTCCGAAGGCGGGGCTTCACCACAGGAACGCATCGACTGGTTGTTTGGTCGCACGATGGGCCGTCCCGCGACGGCCAAAGAACGAAATGCGGTCATCGCGACACTTCAGACTCTTCGGGAGAGAAGTGTTTCGGCTGGTAGCGGTCCTTCAGAAGGTGAAACACCCCGTGAGAATTCGGAAGAAGCGGCGTGGGCCATTGTTTGTCAGAGTCTGCTGGCGTCGAACGAGTTCATCTATGTTCGTTGATGATCAGATCGCTGTCTGGTCACTTCTCGAGTCATTAGATATTGAAACAAGAGCGTGGTGATGTTCGAAATTCCGCGAAACCGAAGATGTGCATTGAAGAACTCTGCGGTCGGATTTGGCTGGCTCGCGGCGCAGGCTCTCCTGCAGCAGCAGGCTTCATCTGACGATGCTGTCATTTCGGGGCGGCACTCGACATCTGCGTCGCCGTTCCATTTTGCTCCGCGGGCAAAACGAGTCATCTTCATGTTCATGAAAGGGGGCCCGTCACAGGTTGACACTTTTGACTACAAACCGCAGCTTCAGAAAGACGATGGTAAACCTCTGCCGTTCGATAAACCCCGAGTCACATTTGCTGCCACCGGCAACCTGCTGGGATCTCCCTGGCGATTTCGTCCTTACGGCGAAAGCGGCATACCTGTCAGTTCATTGTTTCCGCACGTTGCGAAGCACGTCGATGATATTTGTTTTCTGAATTCGGTGCATGGAACCAACGCTGCCCACGGTGGCGCGGCACTGAAACTTCACACGGGCAGCGATACGTTTGTTCGTCCGGGGATGGGAGCCTGGGTGAATTACGGCCTGGGGACAGAAAATGACAACCTGCCTGGCTTTGTCACGATTTGCCCAACGCTGGCCCATGGCGGCGTGAACAATTGGGGATCGGCCTTCCTGCCAGCAGAGTGTCAGGGGGTACCACTGGGAGTTGCCAGCCAGCCTTCGACGAATGCCAACGTGAAGTACATCGCCAATTCGAAGTGGTCACCCGAAGCTCAGCGAACCCAGCTCGACCTGATGAAGCAGTTGAACGAATTCCATAAGCATCAGGCTGCTGGCAGCGAATCGGCACTGGAAGCGAGAATCAAGTCGTTTGAACTGGCGTTTCGCATGCAATCCGAAATGCCCCGGGTGCAGGATTTATCACAGGAATCTGCAGCCACGCTGGAAATGTATGGTTTGAACAACACCATTACGGAAGATTTTGGTCGCCAGTGTTTGCTGGCCCGCCGATTCGCGGAGGCTGGTGTACGGTTCATTCAGGTGACGCACAGCGATACCAACGTACAATGGGATCAGCATTCCAGCCTTCGGACCGGACACGAAAAAAATGCAGCTGAAGTTGACCAGCCCATTGCAGCTTTGATTGCAGATCTGAAACAAAGAGGCCTGCTCGACGATACGCTGTTGCTTTGGGGAGGTGAATTTGGGCGAACCCCGGTCGCTCAGGGCAAAGATGGCCGGGACCACAACCCGGAAGGCTTTACGATGTGGATGGCGGGGGCTGGTGTTCGGGGAGGTATGCGATACGGTGCCACCGACGAATATGGTTTCTATGCCACAGAAAACAAAATGCATATCCATGACGTTCACGCGACGATGCTCCATCTGCTGGGGCTGGATCATTTACGTTTAACGTATCGATACGCGGGGCGAGACTTCCGGCTGACGGATGTAGCGGGTAACGTTCATCACGCCGTGATTGGCTGAACGCAACCAAAATCGTCTCGGAACACACTCCATGGGTCTTCTTGCCGGAACAATTTTCGACCGTCCTCCGCATTGCGATGTTTGCGAGCGACTGGAATCCGAGTGCATTTGTCCGCCGCCAGAGCCTGAACAAAAACAGTATTTGGCCCCGGGCAAGCAGACGGCCAGACTAGCCGTTGAGAAGCGAAAACGCGGGAAAATGGTGACCGTAATTCGTGGACTGAATGCGAATGACAGCGATCTGCCGGGGCTGCTGACCCGACTGAAGACTCATTGCGGAGCAGGTGGATCGATGGGCGACGAGGACACTCTGGAGATTCAGGGAACCCACCTGGACCGGATTCGTGCCGAGCTGCAGAAAATTGGCTACAAAGTAAAGGGCTAGCTGAAGTCATGCGATCCATTTGCTTCCGGAAGACAGTCTTGCTTCTGCTGTTGATTTCATTTCCAGAGACAAAGGCCTGGTCTGAACTCCCCGAACTGATGGAATTCACAACCACCAGCCCGCTGGATCAGGAGGTTCAGAATGTTCGCTTCTGGGCACCGGAGAATGCGAACACAGCGGAAACTCCTGTGCTGGTGTTTCTGCATTCATGGAGCGGAGATTATCGCCAGGACAACAGTAAGTGGTTCGCGCAGGCCGTAAAACGCGGGTGGATTTTTCTGCATCCGGATTTTCGTGGCGTGAATAATTCGCCAAAGGCCTGTGGTTCGGTATTCGCGCGACAGGACATTCTGGACGCGATGGCAGAATGCAGAAGACGATTTCGCATCGATCACAAGCGTGTCTATCTTGCGGGTGTTTCCGGCGGTGGTCACATGTCTTTATTGATGGCCGGCCATCACGCGAATGAATTCTCTGCCGTGTCTGCGTGGGTTGGCATCAGTGATCTGGCCGAATGGCATTCGTTTCACGTCAGGGATGGCAAGCCACAGCGTTACGCACAGATGATTGAGAAATCTCTGAGCGGTCCGCCAGGTGTCTCAGGTGAAAGAGACGCAGATTACCGGGATCGTTCGCCATTGTTTCATCTGAGTCGTGTTGGCAATCTTCCTGTCGATATCTACGCCGGGGTTGAAGATGGTCACAGCGGATCCGTGCCCGTAAGCCATTCGTTGAGGGCATTCAATGAGATCGCGAGGATTCAAAACGCGGAACTGATCAGTGAATCAGAAATCGAGCAAATCCGGCATTCAAAGCGACTGGCGGTTCCCACTCCCTCAGACCTTCGCGGAATCGAAGATTTTGGCCGCACAATCCATCTTCATCGAACGGCTGGAAATGCATCGGTTACTATCTTTGATGGTGGGCATGAAAGCCTGCCGGAGATCGCCTGCGATCGCCTTGCCAGCCATCAGCGCGCCGTGCCCGTCACTATGCCAGTCATCAACCAGCAATAGGCGAATGGCATGAGTTGGCGGCTGTTATTTAGCGGAACCAATTCGGCCGCCTGGCTCGCGCTGGTATCGGTCGCCATCCTGGTGACGGTGGGTGTCAGTCTATGGCTGTTGCGTTATGAGCGACAATTCGTATCACGGACTGTCGGTTATCTCTTAATCACCCTGCGGCTGGCAATTCTGGCGTTGCTGTGTTGTACGATGCTTCAACCGGTTCTGACGAAGTCCTGGGACAAGGCTGTCCAGGGCCGCGTGGTTGTGGCGATGGATGTCTCAGAAAGTATGCAGACCGTAGACCGGCATGCGTCGACGGCCGAAAAATTACGCTGGGCGCAGGCGCTCGGCATGCTCGGAAACGCCGAAACCTCATCCCTGATCAACGAATGGATCGAAGCTCTCGAATCCGGTCAGCAGCCACTCTGGCTGGGACGCGATCACCCGGTAAAGACAGACTCAGATCGAGAACTTGCAGCCAGTCGGAAGCGTCAGATCGCGGACACACTGAAAGAGTTCGATCGCATGTCTCGCAGGGAGTTCGTGAGTCGTTTAATGCAGTCGCAGGATAAACCATTCATTGAAGACATGCAGAAGCGACTGCCCGTTGATCTGCGGTTGTTTGCATCTGAGCAAAATCGTGTGTCCGATGAGCGACTCTCTGAAGCACTGTTGGCTGAACAGCCGGATTTAATCCCAACAGGAACCAACGCCGTCGGCATGTTGTCGGAACTGATCAGAGAAGAATCGTCCGTTGCGCTGCGCGCTGTTGTGCTGGTGTCGGATGGTCGACAAACAACGCCCGGTGACATCGCCAGCGAAGCGCAACGTCTCGGCAGTCTGCAGGTACCAATCTACACGGTACCTGTTGGCTCCGTCCGCGTGCCTCGGGACTTATCCATCGTGATGCTGGATCATCCGCAATCCGTCTTCATCCGCGACGCTGTTCAGGTGACCGCGACACTCAGTACGACAGGGTTTGAGGGGCAACCGTTGTCGGTTCGGCTTGAAAAAGACGGCGTGACTATTGATCAGCGTGAGGTTATTCCGTCGACCAGCACCACACCGGTCGCGTTCTCCATACCTACCGAGACAGCGGGCCATTTTACCTACGAGATTATCACGGATGTTCAGGAAGGCGAATTGCTCGACGACAACAATTCCCGTGATGTCAGTTTTCAGGTCGTTGACAATAAGGCACGCGTGTTGCTTGTGGACGGAGACGCAAGATGGGAATTTCGCTACCTCAGAAATCTGCTTGAGCGAGATGAACAAATTGAATTGTCGACAGTGCTGTTTCATCAGCCACGCGTTGGTCTGCTGAATGACAGCTTTCTTCCGAAAACGTTGCCAGAGCCACTGCAGCTCAAGGGGCAGCTCGATGATATCGATCTTCTGATCCTTGGAGACATTCCCGCAAAAGACCTGAATCCTCAGACGTGGGATCTGATTGAAGCCGCGGTTGTGACCCAGGGATTGAGCGTCGTTGTTGTGCCGGGCCGCCGTCACATGCCCCAGGAATTCCAAAGTGAAAAACTCATGGCACTGTTGCCGGTGACAGATTTCACTCAGCGACTGGCTGAACGTTATGCCAGAACCGAATTTGATAGTCCACAATCGTCATTTCGCCTGAGACCCACACCGGATGGAAATGATCTGGCGATGTTTCAGTCGACTGATGCGGGTGGGGGCAACGCAGTTCCCCGGGCGGAAGAATTCGGTGATGTCGCGGGACACCCGTGGATGTACGCGGCTAAACCTCGTCCGGGAGCGACGGTTTGGGCCGAAGGTGTGCACCCGGGAGGTGCCTCTGCCGAACCCGTCATCGTGCACCAGCATTATGGTTTTGGTCAGGTTGTCTGGATGGGGATCGACAGCACCTGGCGCTGGAGAAAACGGATCGGGGACAGCCTGCATCACAGATTCTGGGGTCAGCTTGTTCGATGGGCCGCTCGAAATAAGGCAGCAGCCGGCAACGATCAGGTTCGGTTCGCACTGTCAGAAACAGTGATCGATGAAACACAAACTGTGGTGGCAACTGCCCGATGGGATCAGTCTCTTCGCCCACTACTCACAAATGCCCGCATCGAGGTATTGTTGAGCGAGGTGTCCGATGATGGCAATTCGGGTGATGCTGGCCAGACCAATCCGGAGTCCGTGCAGTCCATCGTTCTGAATCGGTCGAACGAAAACCCGGACCTTTTTTCTGTTCGACTGCCGCGGATGAAGGCTGGCACATGGCGGGCGGAACTTCGACTGAGCGAGAGTCAAATTGAGATGGATGAAGGGATTGCCTGTGATCTGGTTGTTCATCCACACATGTCTGCTGAGCTTTCGAACGTCAGTTGTAACCGCCAATTGTTACAGGAAATGGCGGATCTGAGTGGCGGCCGGATGGTTGAACCCTACCACCTCGATCAACTGCTGCAATTCATTGTGCCCCGGGACGAATCCAGCAGCCAACTGGAAGAAAAGACACTCTGGGATCATTGGTTTCTGCTGGTCATTATGTTTGGTTTGCTGATGGCAGAATGGGTGACACGGAAGCTGAACGGGCTTCCGTGATCAATCCGCCTTCATCAGTCATGAGACTGCCGTGTCCGATTCCAAACGACTCGCCGGGTGTATCCTGCGTTGTTGAATCCCTTCGATCAGTGATTCAGCAGGACAACAACCTAAATCGGACGCAGCTGGTCCGCTCCGAGACAGCCGTGCAGCCGATTTCGATAGACGTCCGAAGAAACATACGCCAGTTGCCGATGGGCATGTTCGAGACGCTCATCGATCTTCATTGTCACGACATCGGCCGCGAACTCTTCAGACGTCTGAAACCGTTGCAGGGCCGAAATGTGGCGTTCCCAGAGACGCTGGTCGTATTGCTGTTTGCGATCAAGGCGAGCGGTGTACCAGTCAGAGGCAAGAAGTGCTTCCAGTGTGAACATTTGCCGGATTTCCGGTGACTCAATCGTCTGACCCTCAAAGTCTCCATACGCCATGATATGCAGCAACGCCTTCAGCGGGGGACACGCCAGGTCGATACTCTGGTCTTCAAAGTACTGCTTCGCGACCCGCTGATGGGCTTCGGTGATGTAGCAAATGCCGTCAGCAAACGCTGCAGGATCCTGAGTTTCGGGCTTCAGGATCGACACGTCCAGAACTTTATTTGGGTTATCGAAAACACGACCCGCGAATCGCCGAATAAATCGAGACGTGATTCGGTAACCCAATCGGCTGGCGAGCACCGTCCGGCCTTCGAACTCGTAATCTTCCAGCTTCTCAAGCAACATCTCATCAATCAGAAACTTTGGATCACGTTCATCAGGGCTGAGTCGGCACCAGATCTCCGGGATCAGCAGACTAATGTCATGGTCGACTCGGACATTTGGCCCGATGTGACCTGCCGGAGTAGAGAATCCACTCAATCCCGTCAACAGATAGCTGACCAGGGCATTGTTCAGATCCGTGATGGGAAGCAGGGCGTTGAATGGCCCCTTGGTCAGAGCTCCCTCACTTCCAGCGCCGGTTGTTGATGGGCTCTTGCCTGTGAGTGCACTGACAAAGTCCATGAACAGTTCAGGCAGTTCCTGATAATGGATCGGGTTGTACACGGCGAGAGGTCGGATGCCTCTCTGGTAGTCGGGTGGATTGTTGCGACGTCCGAGTAAAACTGCCTGCACCGGAAGGCGAACAGCCGTGTCAGCCGGGACAGCACGATAGAGCCGCACGCCCATTTCGGCGACGTAACGATTCATGGGGTCCATCAGGTCCGGGCGTGTCTGAAGATACCTTGGATTCTTGCTTGGTTCGCCGTTTACCATTCGGGGCGTTGCTGAGCAAACCAGGAAGCTGTCTCCGGAGTCCATCATGTCGTCGATCAACTGCTGCATCGGCTGCGTGAACTGGCTGAGATCAATCGCCCGATCGCAGATCTGTTCCACCTGGTCGCGGGCAAGTGGTTCGAAGTTGACGATGAAGTTGTCGCGACGAGCCAGATCTGCTTCGGTCTGCTTATCCAGTCCACGATGGATTGCATCGTCCGGTCTCTGGAATAGTCGAAACTCGCAGTTCTGAGCGAACTTACCGGCGATCCCTTCTCGACGCAGTGAGCCCAGATTGTCGAGCGAAGAGTACGGTACCACGACGGAGACGCTGATATCATCCTCAGTTTGAAGCTTCTGGGCCGGCGCAAAATCCTGGCGGAGTTTGTAAGTGCGCCAGACGTTTTCTCCGAGCAATCCGACGCGAAGATACGTGCCGACCAGTTTTCGATCACCAAATTTCAATTCATGGCCGGGCGTCCCGTTCACAATATCCACTGAGAACTGGTTCCGCCATTCGTTGCCGGCATTGCCGGTATGCATTCGCTTGATAATGAAGACGATTGCATAGATGTACCCTGGAATCGACTCCAGCCAGCTGTTGTACTCGTCGGTGTAATCGACCGATGGGGTCAGCAGTTTGATGACGCTGCCCAGGGAACGTTTCGGGTCCAGGACGGGACGACTTGGATTCTTTGAGTAGTCGATCTGAACGGTTCCATCCGGACGCCATCGATCTGAATAGTCGCGATCAAAGATGGTCTGAACGATGTCCAGGTCTTTCTCCGGGTCGGCCACGAAAATGGGACCGTGAAGCAGGTAATCGGCAATCGACTTACTGATTTCGCTTTTACCACCGCCGCTGACCGTACAGGGTTTATGGCAGAAAACGCCTTCCGATAATGTCCCTATCAGCCGCCACGACGGGGCAGCCGGGTGTTTTTCCAGACGCAGCTTGTAGCCAGACGGTGTGATGTAAACGTGGTCAGGTTTCAGCGGGATCTGATGGCGTTTTCCTGCCCTTTGCCAGGAAATCTTCTGTTCGCTGACACATGCCCGCGCGTCCTCGGGGATGTAAATCACCTGAGGGAAATTCTTGTCGATTCCAAAACCTTCGGGACGCACATCAATAAACGAAGCGTAGTCCCCTGCCACATCATCGAAACTGCGATTGTTGTAACGGCGGCTGTCGGCCAGGAATTCTTCCCCCAGGTTGAAACTTGCGAAGGCAACTGCTCCTCCGGCATGTTCTTCTTCTACGTTACCAGCCAGGTTGGCAGCGTAGCTGAGCTGCGTCTTGACTTCCTTCTTGCAGTATCCGAAATAGTTGTCTGCGATGAGTGTTACGATGACTCCTTCTTCGTCGCGGCAGGTCAGTTTGAACGGGACCCCGTCATTGTATTTTTCGTCTTCTGCCTTCCAGCACATTCCGTCACGTTTTTGACGCTCGGTGGCTTCATCAAAGTGCGGCAGGCCAACTTCCTTCTTTGTCAGGTTCACCAGATGCGGGGCCAGGATGACACATCCGCTGTGTCCGCTCCAGTGGTCGACATCCAGCGCGGCGTCGTTTTGTGGCAGGAATGGATCGCCGGCGTTTCCAAAAATGGATTCAACAAAGTCCAGGTTGCTGACAAGCGATCCCGGGACAAAGAATCGAACTTCCATCGACTGTTCCTGACAAAAGCCGGGAACCTCCGGACACAGCAGCGGTCGAATCAGCAAAGACACAAAGACTCTGGCTTTCTCCGGTTCATTCTGCGTGAACGGCAGCTCCAGCAGATCTTCCGGTGGCGTCATTGCGTGTTTGAAGAGCGAGGCAAACGTCAGTCTTGGCACCGCTTTCTTGTCATTCGGGATTGGCAATCCACCTTCTGTGACATGGAACGTGCCTACGGTCGTCCGACGATCATTGGCCGGATTGTGAAGGACACCGTTTCTTACGCGGTACGAAGATACGTACTGGTTTTCGTAGCTGTCGCCATCGTGAGGCAGCGAGAGCTCGCGTGCGATGCCATGCCTGTCCAGAATCAGTGCCAGATCGGGAAGCTTGAGCGAACTGCAGCCTTTGATCCGGTCGAAGTGCCTTTGAAGAAACTGTTCGATTCGCGTGTCTGCCGGGCAGTGGATCGAATCCAGGCGTTTCAGACGCTGATGAAATGTGTTCAGGAGACGAGGTGCGCCGAGACGGTCGTTGTCTTCGAAGCACTTTGGAATCGGGAGGCCATTCACCAGCAGTTTCAGATTGATGTAGTGGACAAGACTGTCGCGGCTCGCCAGCCTCTGATCTTTTGATTCTGAAGGAACAAAACCCAAAACTTCTTCGAAATCCCTGAACTGCATATGACCTGTCCACCGTATCCTGAAGCAAAAAAATCGTTACGGGATTGCAGCAGATCAGGCCGGGAATTGCGATGTTCTGGCCTGTATCCGCTGCGGGTTTCCTCGACTTGGGGACCTTCATTAAGACGTCAATCAGTGAAAACCGACGATTGACCGTATCCAGTGGACACAGAGGTCCTGTGGATAACGATGATGGTATACCGTTGAATCCGGAGTACACTTTGTAAGTTCATGAGCCACTGCTCTTGCGGGTTTTCAATGTCTTCGACCGAGCATCTTTCTTATCGCGACGAATCAGGCAGCGATGTCGATGCCCAGTTTACAGACTCCGCTGCGCCTGCCGCCTCTCCAGCGCATGTCACACTGGGAGCCGGAAAACACTCAGCCCGGGGGAGAGCGAATTCTGTGCCGGGATCGATGTTCTCCAAAAGGGGCTCAATTCGTCGAGGGCGAAGACAACCTCCAAAGTGGATGCTTAAGTTTCAGGCAACCCTGCAATCCCTGACCCGGCGGATGAAGCAGCTTCCGGAATGGGCGAAGCAACATCGACGCCAGTGCGGCACATTTCTTGCCAGCCTGTTGATCCATTCACTGATTGCCCTTTTGTTATCTCTCTGGATGATCCAGCCCGAGTTCACGGAGCAAATCTTCACATTAATTGCCGGGGCTACGAAACCAGCCGAGGACATTGCTTTCGTCGAAGTGGCCGAAATTGTTCAACCCGAATCACTGGATCGCACGGATCTCGACAGCACCATGAAGCAGCTGCTGTCCGACGCGAACGATGGTTTAAATTCGCACGAAATGGACGATCCCCTGGATCGTAAGTTTCAGATCACTGCGGATCTGCTGAGTGCCGGGTTGGAAATCCCTGTCCACCTGGGAGAATTTGGTGGCCGATCGAAAGCGGGTCGGCAGGCGGCAGTCCACCGTTTCGGTGGCACAGCGAATAGCGAAAAAGCTGTGAATTCCGGTCTCAAATGGCTGGCGTCCATCCAAAGGGAAGACGGGTCCTGGAGCTTCTCTGAAGTTGGGCAGGCAGGGTCACCGGGAGCAATGGGCCAGACAGATATGGGAGCGACGGCTCTGGCACTATTGTGCTTTCTCGGCGGCGGACACACACACACGACAAACGGAGAGTACCGGGAACTGGTCACGAAGGGATTAGAGTATCTCAGAAAGAACGCCGAATTGTTTTCTTATGGGGCGGACCTTCGCGGAACCTATCAGGGAAATTCGGGAATGTATGTTCAGGGCATCGCCAGCATCTGCATTTGTGAGGCGGCCGCGATGTCACCGGATGATCAGGAGCTTCGTAAGCTGGCCATCAATTCCATCGACTTCATCGAGCGAGCGCAGGATCGGGA